>NZ_WKZK01000063.1:0-31670 GCF_009680135.1 Eubacterium sp. BIOML-A2 | reverse complement strand
GTCGATTCAAATATGAAAAATCAAGCGGAAATGACACCCGCTCTATTTGTCATGCCCTAATCGACTGTGAATAGTAACAAGCAATAAAGTCTGCCTTCATTACATAATGGCAGACTTTATTACACAGATTATTCTATTTTCATTAGACTACTTGCATCAACAATTTTTCTTACAAATTCCATATGGCACCTCATCAACTATCATGAAACATCAGTATCATAACTATAGTATAATGAATTACTTCTATTTATGCAATGCTTGGTATTTTTGAATTTCCAATGGCTCATTTGGGAATATATACGGCATTATACGATATATCTAAGAGCATCCTGAGGCTCCTCCACGATAAAGTCCGCCCCCGCCGCCATTAGTTCTTCCCGTGAACCGTAGCCGTATAAAACTCCCATTGAATGTACGCCGGCCTCTTTTGCCCCCAGAATATCATAATCCCGATCTCCGATCATCAGCACAGTGCTCCGTTCATAAACTCCCGCTTCATCCAGAACATACTCAATGACTTCCGACTTTTTTGTCCGACTTCCATCCATAAGGCTGCCGCCGATAAAATCAAAATACCTGCTGATTCCAAAATGTTCTGCAATCGTAACCGCAAATGTTTCAGGCTTCGAGGTTGCCATTATAACCTTCAGGCCAGCAGCCTTTAATTCCTGCAGTAGTTCCGGTATGCCATCATAGACTTCATTTTCAAAAATTCCCTTATCCCGGTAATATTCCCGGTAATACTCCACCGCCCGGGCTCCTTCCTCCTCGGAAAACCCACAAAATTCCCGAAATTGTTCCTTAAGAGGAGGCCCGATAAAACAGCGCAGCCTGGAAAGGTCATCTACTTCCATTCCATATTTTTTCAGTGCGTACTGTACCCCTGCCATAATTCCCGGCCCGGAATCCGTCAAAGTACCATCCAGGTCAAACAAAACTGTCTTAATCTCCATCATTCAGTCCTCCACTATGCGGAAACCCGCATTTCTAACCCTTTTTAGAAGCTTCTTATCTTATCCTCTTCGTCGTTCTGTGTATTAAGGATACTGCGTATCACCACATAATACCCGTAGTCCTCATTCACCTTCACATATACCCTATCGTTCACCCTGCGGCCCAGTATTGCTTTCCCTATCGGAGATTCGATACTAATCAGGCCGTTTATCGAACTGCCTCGCACCGATGTAACCAGCCGGTACGTTTCTACCTCATCGTCATCTTCACAGTAGACCTCTACCGTATTATTAATACCGACTTCATCGTCGCGGGAAGTATCATCCACAATCACGGCAGTCTTTAGCATTCTTTCCAGATAACGGATACGGCTCTCATTCTTATTTTTATCCTTCTTTGCAGCATGGTACTCAAAATTCTCACTCAGATCCCCGTGGGCCCGCGCTTCCTTCACAGCTTCGATAGCCTCACGGCGCACGACCAACTTCCGGTGTTCAATCTCCTCCTGGATCTTCTTAACGTCACTCTTGGTTAATTTATCATACATTGGTATTTCATCCTCTTTCAAAAATTAAATAGATACCAAATAATTATACACTAAAATACAGGAGGGTTAAACAAAAATTTTACTTTTTGGTGCGAAGGGGCGTCAGCCGTTTAGTTAGTTGGGTGGATTGGTTTATTATCTTAGCTTGTAGTTATAAATGCAGCACACGTTGTATCTTAATAATAATGGTCATTATTCCAGCTGCTTAATTAATGGGGATTGATGTAATTGACTTATATTTGTTTCTGTATGAATAGTTATTGGCCCTTGGTTATGTGATATAATGAATTTAAGTATTTGATAGGGAGATGATTTTGAATGACTGAGATTTGTGTGGAACAGGCTCGGATTTTTAGGCTGCGGGGGCATCATTTGGATTGTTTTTATGGAATAGAGGATGCGGAGGCTCTGGCTGGTGCCTGTGGGATTCAGAATTCATCTCCGGGGAGCTGGGAAACTTCGCTTTTTAATCGTGTTTCGGAATGCCGGTTAGAGGATTTGGAGGAATTGCTTTACATGAAACGGCGGCTTCTGCAGGCCTGGAGTTTTCGCGGGGCGCCTTTTATTTTTCCTGCTTCAGAAAGTGATGTTTTTCTTTCCGAACTGCTTCCCCAGGAGGATGAACCATGGATTTATACCCAGGGGATTGGACTGGCCCTTGATTATTTGGGGATTCCTTTTGAGGAACTGCTCGGATTGCTGCTGCGCGTCATACCGGGACTGGATGGCTGCGTGATCGTGAGTAAGACTTCGCTGGATCAGACTCTGGCTGAATGGATGCTGCCCCTGCTGCCTGCCTGTAAACAGGAATTATGGAACCATCCCTCTATGTATGGGAATCCAGACAAGCAGACGGTAGGCGGCGCTGTCGTTTCGTTTCTGCTGAGGCCTTGTTCCTTTCACGGACTGGTTGTATTTGGGAAACGCAGCGGGATCAGCCCCTCTTTTACTTCCTACAAAAACTGGTCCGGACACACACTTCAGTCCAACGGCGATGCGGCAAAAAAATTGGTGAGAAAGTTCCTGCACTGTTATGGCCCCGCAACGCTCGATTCCTTTGTGAGCTGGCTGGGCTGCTCCAGAACACAGGGAAAACGCCTGTGGGATTCCGTTAAAGAGGAAATAGAACCGGTCAAAATCGCAGAAAAAAAAGCATTTATTCTGTCCGAAGATAAAGAACAGCTTATCAATCCCCTTCCTCTCGAAAGAGAACTGCTCCTCCTGGGAGCCCACGATCCGTTCCTTGATCAACGTGACAGATCCATACTCCTGCCGGACAAATCCCTGCACAAAAACATATGGAAATATGTCTCCAATCCCGGAGTCATCGTATACCGCGGCGAAATCATAGGAATCTGGACAAGCCGAAAAAAAGGCAGCGCCATGGAAATAAAAATAACCCAATGGTCCCCCCTCCCCTGCCGCACCATCCTACAGCAAGAAGCCGAAAAATACGCCAACTTTCGCCAGCTAAAACTAACATCCCTGGACGATAACGATTAATTCCAAAACCTCCCCCAACAAAAATCCATCCCTGTCCATCCAAAAACATCTGCCTCCCCCGCTCCAGCCCCCAGCCAAAAATGCCCTAAACTATCCTGCCGGATGAGCCAGCCTGCCGTGGAACCGGGCGGGGACGCGCCAGAAAGGGGCAGCCGCAGGCCTTTGAAATGACATGTATGCCCTTCCAAAGACCTGCAGCTGCCCCTTTCCGACGCGTCCCCGTCCGGTTCCACGGCAGGCGTCCTTATCTTACAAGCAAAGATTCCCCAGTCATTTCCTGAGGCTGCTCCATCCCCATCATTTCGATAAGTGTTGGTGCGATATCCGCCAGGCATCCGCCCTCTCTGAGGCTGTATGCCGGGTCTGCATTGACTAATATGAACGGCACCGGATTCGTCGTGTGCGCAGTGAACGGCTCGCCTGTCTCCTGATCAATCAGCTGTTCTGCATTCCCATGATCTGCGCAGATAAACATCTGGCCATTGACTTCTTTGACGGCATCTACCGCTTTACCCACACATTCATCCACTGCCTCAATCGCTTTCACGGCAGCGGCTTCAACTCCCGTGTGTCCTACCATGTCAGGATTTGCAAAGTTGATGATTATCACATCGTATTTGCCGGATTTGATTGCATCCACCAGCTTATCACATACTTCATAAGCGCTCATCTCTGGTTTCAGGTCATAGGTTGCAACCTTCGGGGATTTTACAAGGATTCTGTCTTCCCCCTCGTTTGGTTCCTCAACGCCGCCGTTGAAGAAGAAGGTAACATGTGCATATTTTTCGGTCTCGGCAATACGCGCCTGCGTCATGTGGTTCTTAGCCAGGAACTCCCCGAATGTATTGGTGATCTCATCCTTTCCAAAGGCTACCAGTTTATTTCCAATTGTCACATCGTAGTCAGTGAAACAAACGAATACCGTCTTAATGCGCGGGCCTCTGTCAAATCCCTCAAAGTTGTCATCACAGAATGTTCTTGTGATTTCTCTTGCACGGTCAGGACGGAAATTGAAGAAGATCACGGAATCGTTATCTTTGATCGTTGCAACCGGAGCACCATCCTTCATGACAACCGTCGGAAGGACGAATTCGTCTGTTTTATCTGCATCATAAGATGCCTGGATTCCTTCCGGACCCGATGCCGCAGTCTCTCCCTCTCCGTTTACAAGGGCTTTATATGCCTTTTCCACTCTGTCCCAACGGTTGTCTCTGTCCATTGCATAGTAGCGTCCCATCACGCTTGCAACTTCCCCGATACCGATCTCTTTCATCTTTGCTTCCAACTGTTCTACATAGTCCTTGCCGGATGCGGGAGGCGTGTCTCGGCCGTCCAGGAAACAGTGTACATATAATTTTTCGATGCCCTGTTTCTTAGCAAGCTCCAGCAGACCGTAGATATGCTCATTGTGGCTGTGTACGCCGCCGTCTGAGACAAGGCCGAACATATGCAGGGCCGAGCCATTCTTTTTTACATTCTCACAAGCCGCAAGAAGCGCCTTGTTTTCAAAAAAATCGCCGTCCTGGATTGCTTTTGTAATCTTCGTCAGATCCTGATATACAATTCTTCCTGCGCCCATGTTGAGGTGTCCTACTTCTGAATTTCCCATCTGGCCGTCGGGAAGGCCTACCGCCAGACCGCTCGCATTTCCTTTCACAAAGGGGCACTCTGCCATCAGTTTATCCATGACAGGGGTTCTGCCCTCTGCTACCGCATTACCGTTCGTATTGTCATTTAATCCATATCCATCCAATATCATTAATACCGTTGGTTTTTTGCTCATATTATTCTCCTTCATTGTTAACTAATTTCTGTATTCCGGAACCTATTGTACCTTGTTTCTCCGGATTTTGCAAATCTAATCTGTCATCCCCTTCAGCCAGGTCTCAAGCAGATGGATCCAGGACTGCACCGGTTCGCAGATCATGCTGCCATCCGCCCTTGCGCTCGTTTGGTCCCCCAGGGAAAGCCCGTGCTCACCGGCAGAATACATATGAAATTCCGTGGACACCCCTGCCTTCCTGAGCGCCTGAACGAAGAGTAGCGCATTTTCTACCGGCACGGTCTCATCTGTAAATGTATGCCATATAAAACATGGAGGTGCAGCGGATGTCACCTGCTTCTCAACGGAAACCCTGTCCTTCAGTTCTTCATACCGGTTTCCCAGCAGGCTCCTGAAGCTGCCCTCATGGGCGTATTCTTCTTCCGATGTGATCACCGGGTAACACAGAATCATTCCACATGGTTTCAGTATCTCCGGAGTTGTCCCCGACAATTCACACAGAAACGGCTGATTCCAGAATACCCCCAGACTGGCGGCCAGATGTCCGCCTGCCGACGAACCCTGTATAAAGATCTTGTCCGTATCTACGTGCCATTTTTCGCAGTTTGTGTGCAGCAGCTTCATCACCTCTGCCAGCTCCAGCAGCGCAGTCGGAAACCGCGCAGGCGCCACGGAATACCGCAGAATACCCACATGATAGCCCATACTCAAAAGACGCATGGCAATCGGTTCAGCTTCTCTGTCACTGGTCATCTCATATCCGCCGCCAGGACAGAGAATCACCATGGGACGGTAAACATCCCCTTGAAAATCCATAGAGCTCTTTAAAATATATGCATAAAACTTTGTATCCTCAGCGGATCCGTCCGCCCGGATCGGAATTACTTCATACTGCATATTCAGCCTCCTGCTTTGTGCGTGATCTCCCCTATCGCAAGAAAATCGTGGCGAGCTTTCCCTGCGCTCCCCACGATTCCCTTCCCTGCGGTATCCGTCCTCATACGACAGCCAGTACCGCAATTATCGTTACTATTCACGGCCTATGGGCCGCGCATAGTAACGGCATCTGACTCATTTAAAATCGCCTGCAGCGAGGAGCCAGATGCCAGGCCCCATCACTTTATTGGCTCGGATGCCGTGTAGCAAGGTACACGGCCCCGTGAATAGTAGCCAAATATCTGCACTTGCGAATTATTTATAGTTGACAATCTTACCGAAATCTGCTTTCAGAGATGCACCGCCCACAAGTCCTCCGTCGATATCAGCCTGTGCAAATAATTCCGGAGCTGTTGCAGCATTTACAGATCCGCCGTACTGAATACGGATTGCCTCTGCTGTAGCCTGATCATAAACTTCAGCGATGCATGCACGGATTCCTGCACATACTTCCTGAGCCTGCTCTGTTGTAGCAGTCTTTCCTGTTCCAATTGCCCAGATCGGCTCGTAAGCGATCACTGCGGTCTTAGCCTGGTCAGCAGTAACATTCTGGAGCCCAACCTTAACCTGCTGGCGGATAAAATCCATGGTCACGCCCTGTTCTCTCTGCTCCAGTGTCTCACCGCAGCACATGATAGGTGTGATACCGTGCTCAAATGCTTTCAGCACTTTTTTGTTAACGTCTTCGTTTGTCTCACCGAAGTATTCTCTTCTCTCGGAATGTCCGAGAACAACGTATCTTACCCCTGCATCAACAAGCATAGCCGGAGAGATCTCGCCTGTGTAAGCGCCGCTCTCCTCAAAATACATATTCTCCGCGCCAACCTGAATATTGCTTCCCTTAGAAGCCTCTACAACCGGTACGATATCAATAGCCGGCACACAGAAAACTACGTCAACCTCTTCGTTTGCCACTAATGGTTTTAACTCCTCAACCAAAGCTACTGCCTCACTTGGAGTCTTGTTCATTTTCCAGTTACCTGCGATGATTTTCTTTCTTGACATGATATGGTCTCCTTTTATCGTTCATTTGTTCTGCTGCTTTGCCGCAGCCCGGCCCACAGGACATGTGTTATGGATGCCCTGCGTGGTATTGTCAATTCCGAACCTGCCGGAATATAGATCCTTTATTTGTCGTTTGCTGCCGCTACGCCCGGAAGCTCTTTTCCTTCAAGGAATTCCAGGGAAGCTCCGCCGCCTGTAGAGATGTGTGTCATCTTGTCGCCGTATCCCAGCTGGTTAACTGCAGCTGCGGAATCACCACCGCCGATGATTGTCACTGCATCTGTCTCTGAAAGCGCCTTTGCCACTGCCTCTGTTCCTGCCGCAAAGTTCGGCATCTCGAAGCATCCCATTGGTCCGTTCCAGACAACAGTCTTTGCACTCTTCACTTCGTCTGCATATAATTTAGCAGTCTCAGGTCCGATATCCAGTCCTTCCCAGCCATCCGGGATCTCTCCGCGTCCTACCACTTTCGTATTTGCATCATTGGAGAAATCATCTGCGATCACATTGTCAACCGGCAGAAGAAGCTTCACGCCCTTTTCCTCTGCTTTTTTGATCATATCCAGCGCGTACTGGCAGTAATCTTCTTCCAGAAGAGATTTGCCGACGCTTCCGCCCTGAGCCTTGCTGAATGTGTAAGACATTCCGCCCCCGATGATCAGGGTGTCAACCTTGTCCAAAAGGTTCTCGATAACGGAAATCTTACTGGAAACCTTAGCGCCGCCAAGAATTGCAACAAAAGGTCTCGCCGGATTCTCTACTGCATTGCCCAGGAAATCTATTTCTTTCTGCATTAAGTATCCTACTACTGCGGTCTCTACAAACTGTGTAACACCAACGTTTGAACAGTGTGCCCTATGTGCTGTTCCGAATGCATCGTTTACAAAAACATCGCAAAGAGATGCCAGATCTTTGCTGAAAGCTTCGCCGTTCTTTGTCTCTTCTGCTCTGTAGCGGGTATTCTCGAGAAGGACGATGTCTCCGTCATTCATTGCCTCTACTGCTGCCTTTGCATTTGGTCCTACAACCTCAGGATCTGCTGCGAATTTTACTTCCTGTCCGAGCAGTTCGGATAATCTGACAGCGACCGGTGCAAGTGATAATTCCGGAAGAGGCTGTCCCTTCGGCTTGCCCAGGTGGGAACAAAGGATCACTTTACCGCCGTCTGCCACCAGCTTTTTAATCGTCGGCAGTGCAGCCACAAGACGGTTCTCGTCTGTGATCTTTCCGTCAATCAATGGTACATTAAAATCGCATCTTACAAGAACTTTTTTACCCTTAACATTAATATCGTCTACTGATTTTTTGTTGAGCATCTTATTGCCTCCTGTTTAATAATTACCTTCTAGGGATAGAGCAGTCACACTATCCCCTATAATTCATGAAAAAAAGGATCCGGCCCTATATAAGACCGGACCCTTTGTGAGTCTATTTTTTAGAAATTAATCTGCCGATTATATTTTCCGAAATACCGACTTACAGTAATGTTCCAAAGTATTTGATTGTTCTTACCATCTGGCTTGTGTAAGAATTCTCATTGTCATACCAGGATACAACCTGTACCTGTGTTGTTCCGTTGTCCAGAGGCAGTACCATTGTCTGAGTAGCATCAAATAAAGAACCATAGTTCATTCCTACGATGTCGCTGGATACGATCTCATCTGTGTTGTATCCGAAAGACTCGTTGGAAGCAGCTTTCATAGCTTCGTTGATCTGATCTACTGTTACTGTTCCTTCAACTACTGCTGTCAGGATTGTTGTGGATCCTGTCGGGGTAGGAACACGCTGAGCAGCTCCGATCAGCTTGCCGTTCAGTGCCGGGATAACAAGGCCGATTGCCTTAGCTGCGCCTGTGCTGTTAGGAACGATATTCACTGCAGCTGCACGTGATCTTCTCAGATCGCCTTTTCTCTGAGGTCCGTCAAGTGTCATCTGGTCGCCTGTGTAAGCATGGATTGTGCACATGATACCTGTCTTGATCTCAGCAAGATCGTTCAGTGCTTTTGCCATCGGTGCCAGACAGTTTGTTGTACAGGAAGCTGCTGAGATGATGTTGTCCTCTTTTGTCAGCTCCTCGTGGTTAACATTATATACGATTGTAGGAAGGTCATTTCCAGCCGGAGCAGAGATGACTACTTTCTTAGCGCCTGCTTTGATGTGAGCCTCTGCTTTTGCTTTTGATGTATAGAAGCCTGTACACTCCAGAACTACGTCTACACCAATCTCTCCCCATGGAAGTTCTTCAGCGTTAGCTTTAGCATAGATTTTGATTTCTTTTCCGTCTACTGTGATGGAGTCCTCACCAGCTGTTACTTTGTCAGCAAGTGCATATTTTCCCTGTGTTGAGTCATATTTTAATAAGTGAGCCAACATTTTCGGAGATGTTAAGTCGTTGATTGCAACTACTTCATACCCTTCTGTTCCGAACATCTGTCTGAATGCGAGACGTCCAATACGTCCAAATCCATTAATCGCTACTTTTACTGCCATGATTAATTCCTCCTAAAGTTTTGAAAGTTGTTAACTGTTACACAGTCATTATATTGTGAAACCTTCAGCAAACCTCAAGTTTGTTAAAGATTCATCAACTACGGTTTATTGTACTAAATCAAGAACAAAAATTCAAGTGCTAAATATATTTTTATGGAAGTTGTTGAAAAATCGGCGTTCTGGACTTAAATTCTGTGTAGTATTTAAAGCCGCAGCCCTTCAGGATGTCCCCTGCCTTCTGAAAATCGTAGGCAATGTGTTCCGGCCGGTGCCCGTCGGCGCCGATTGTGATCACCTCTCCGCCGAGCTCCCTGTACCGCCTGATCACATCCGGATGCGGATGGCAGAAGCCGAGACCGTACTTGAATCCGGCCATATTCATCTCGATCCCCTTCCCCATGGAAATCACTTTTTTCAGGATCTCGTCCAGAATATCCGCATACTTCCGGTAACTGTATTCCTGCGCCTGTTTTTTTCCATAGCGCACAACATAATCAATATGTCCCAGCACATCAAAGTCCTGCACGGACTCTATATCTTCCAGTGTTACCTCAAATGTCTCTCTGTATGCGTCTTCATCCGTCCGTGTTTCAAACATTTTCTGATAATACGGATCTTCCCCGTTTACCACATGGACAGAACCGATCACAAAATCGAAGGGATATTGACTGACTAATTCTTTATAGTATTCTCCCAGATGAGGCTGCAGCCCAATTTCAATCCCGATGCGCACATCAATCCTGTCCGCATATTCTTCCCTGAGCGAGCCCAGTTCCTGAAAATATCTGTCTAATTCGAAAAGGGACCCCTCCATTCCAATATCCTCGTGAACCGGATAGTCTTTGTCGTTATGGTCCGTTATACAGATTGTCGTCAATCCCTTTGCCAGGGCGCCCTCTATCATGTCCCTGGGAGAAATGTCGCTGTCAATCGAAAAGTTAGTATGCATGTGAAAATCACTGGTTATCATAAAATGGTCCCTCCGCCGAGTACGTATTCGCCGTCGTAAAATACGACAGCCTGTCCGGGAGTCACCGCCCGCTGCGGCTCCTCGAAAGTGCAGAGCACCTCATCGTCTCCCGTTTTCTCTATTATACACCATGCCCCCTTATGGTTATAGCGTATTTTTGTAAAAACTCGTAAAGGTTCCGTCAAATCTTCTACAGACATAAAGTTCAGCGTTCCTGCCCGAAGCGTATGGGTCAGGGACTCTTCGTTTGTACCGATCACCACTTCATTGGTCTTTGGGCGGATCTCCAGCACAAAGGCGGGATATCCCAGGGCAAGCCCCAGACCTTTTCGTTGTCCAACCGTATAGTGGGTAATGCCTTTGTGCCGTCCCAGCACACGGCCGTCACTGCTCACAAAATTCCCCTCCGGCATCCTGATTCCTGCTGTTTCTTCTATATAAGATGCATAATCACCGTCAGGAACAAAACAGATATCCTGGCTGTCCGGCTTGTTTGCAACCATAAGGCCGATTTTTTCGGCAATCCGGCGCACCTCATCCTTTGTGTATTCTCCCACTGGCATCAGCGTGTGTTTCAGCTGTTCCTGGGTCAGATTATAAAGCGCATAGGTCTGATCCTTTGCAAGAGTCGCGGAACGCATCAGTGTAAAACGTCCATTGTCCAGTTTCACTATCCTGGCATAATGGCCGGTAGCAATGTACTCCGCCCCGATCGCCAGGCTCCTGTGTAGCAAAGCCTCCCACTTCACGTACCGATTACAGGCGATACAGGGGTTGGGTGTCCTGCCGTTACGGTATTCATCCACAAAATAATCAATCACATGCTCTTTGAATTCCTGCTTAAAATTCATCACATAATATGGAATCCCCAGATCCGCAGCCACCCTCCTGGCATCGTCCACGGCGCTCAGGCCGCAGCATCCGCCGTTTTCTTCCTGAACAGCCCGCTCCTCATCCTGCCAGATCTGCATCGTCACTCCGATGACGTCGTATCCCTGTTCCTTCAGAAGATAGGCCGCTACCGAGGAGTCAACTCCCCCGGACATTCCGACTACTACTTTGCTCATTAATACTCCTCTTCCTCTTCTTCCTCACCCTCATGGATATCTGACTTTGGCTTTTCCAGCCCTTCTATCTTAATATCATTCTTCTCGGCATAATCCCAGAGCGCGGCATGGATTGCCTCCTCTGCCAGCAGGGAGCAGTGCACCTTCACCGGCGGCAGTCCGTCCAGGGCTTCCATAACCGCCTTGTTCGTAATCTGCATTGCCTCCTGGATATTCTTCCCCTTCACCAGTTCTGTTGCCATACTGCTTGTCGCAACCGCTGCACCGCAGCCAAAAGTCTTAAACTTGACGTCACGGATAATCTGGTTTTCATCAATATCCAGATAAATCCGCATGATGTCCCCGCATTTTGCATTTCCCACGGTGCCGACTCCGCTTGCACCTTCTATTTCCCCTACATTTCTTGGATGTTCAAAGTGATCCATTACCTTTTCTGAATACATATATTCTTCCTCCTATTATCCGGTACCGCAGTGCATTCATCTTTCAGTAATAAGTGCCTGATATCTGCGTCATAGTTGTGCCTGCTTTCGCGACGGCGCAGTAATTCCTACGTCCAGCGAAAACAGGTGCAGCTATGGCATAGAGAGCAGGTGCTTATTGCTGAATGATTAGTGCTGTGCTGTACTCGTTTGTTTTTTTATAAAATCCTCATATAATGGTGACATATTTCGCAATTCCCCTACGATAGTTTTCAGCTTTTCTACTACAAAATCCAGCTCTTCTTTTGTCGTCTCCTCACTCAGCGTCATGCGCAGGGAGCCATGTGCAATCTCATGGGGAAGCCCGATGGCAAGCAGCACATGGGACGGATCCAGAGAACCTGAGGTGCAGGCTGAACCGCTGGATGCACAGATCCCGTTCATATCCAGTTTGATCAAAAGAGATTCCCCTTCCACAAACCGAAAACTAAAATTCACATTATTCGGAAGCCTGTTTTGTCTGTGGCCGTTCAGCCTGCAGTAAGGTATCTCCTTTTCAATCCTTCCGATCAAATAGTCTCTGAGCTCGGTTTCTATTGCAGTGCGTTCTTTGAGCGAACCTGCCGCACGCTCCACCGCCTTGCCAAAACCGACAATGCCCGGCACATTTTCCGTGCCCGCACGGCGCTTTCTCTCCTGCGCGCCGCCGTGAATAAAGGAGCGGATCTTCACGCCTTTTCTAATATATAAGAAGCCAATGCCCTTCGGCCCGTTCAGCTTATGGGCGCTGGCACTGAGCATATCAATATGACAGGCATCCACGTCAATCGGCACCTGGCAGAAAGCCTGCACCGCATCCGTATGGAACAGGATCCCGTGCTCATGTGCAATCTCACCAATCTCGCGTATGGGCTGAATTGTACCGATCTCATTGTTCGCAAACATCACAGATATCAATATGGTATCCGGTCGAATGGCCGCTTTCAGCTCATCCAACTTCACGGTACCGTCCTCGTCTACATCCAGGTATGTCACGTCAAATCCGTTTTTCTTCAAGAAATCCGCCGTGTGGAGTATAGCGTGGTGTTCAATCTTCGTTGTAATAATATGTCTGCCCTTTCCTGCATAAGCCTCCGCAGATGCTTTCAGCGCCCAGTTATCCGCTTCCGAACCGCCTGCGGTAAAATAGATCTCGTTCCCTTTTGCACCGATCGCCTCTGCGATGATCTCTCTCTGTCTTGTAATCACATCCTTATTGGCAGCTGCAAATCCATAAACGCTGGACGGGTTGCCGTAATATTCCGTAAAATAAGGAAGCATCGCCTCCACTACCTCTGGTGCTGTCTTTGTGGTTGCAGCATTATCCAAATAAATCAGTTTATTCATTCTTATACATCCTCCTTATAAGTATCAGCCGGCTGGTCCGGTTTTTGTCTGCGGTCATCCTGTTCTATTTACGCAGGACTATAAAAATCCTCAATTCTTACATCCGGTCTGTCCATGTATGTCCTGGCACCCCATCTTCTTGCTTTCCTCGACCAGCTGGGCGAGCTTTATCTCATCGACCGTCTGATTGATGCTCTCGTTGATGCGCTGCCATACATATTTAGTAACGCAGCTGTCCGCTGCTTTGCAGCCCTCCTCGGGATGCAGTCCCGAACACTCTACCGGCTCCAGGCTGCCTTCGAGGGCCCGCAGAACATCGCCCACGGATATCTCTTCCAAATTCTTTGCCAACACATAACCGCCGCCGGCGCCCCGGATACTTTTGACCAGTCCCGCTTTTTTCAGCATAGACATCAGCTGCTCCAGATACCGTTCGGATATTCCCTGCCTGTCCGAAATGTTTGTAATGGAAACCGGCTCATTCTCACTGTACTGCGCAAGGTCAATCAGCGCACGCAGACCATATCTTCCTTTTGTAGATAATTTCAAATCATCACCTTCTTACTGAATCATACTCCGCCAACCCGATTCTGTCCTCTGTTAGCATTCCACAGAGCCCTTAAATAATTCCTAGTGTTTTAATCCCTAGTACTTTAATCCCTACCATTTTATTCCCTAGTAATTTACTAGGATTTCTTCTTTTGTAGAATACCACCCGTTTTCAGTTCTGTCAAGACGGAAACAGGAATATGTTGTAAAAATATGTTTTTTTAGGAGATACCCTTGTCCAGAAAACAAACCATCATACGCGGAACCTTTATTCTAACCGCAACCGGATTTCTGTGCCGGTTTATGGGATTCTTCTATCGGATTTTTCTGAGCCATACATTCGGTGAAGAAGGCGTCGGCCTGTACCAGCTTATTTTTCCGGTCTATTCACTCTGTTTTGCGCTCACCGCCGCAGGATTGGAAACCGCCATATCCAGGACGGTCGCCCAGAAGGTCTCCCTTGGCCGAAAAAAAGAAGCCCGGCAGATCCTCATGATCGGCCTCGTCCTGTCCGTGCTGCTGTCCTGTGCCTGCGTCTTAATCCTGCAGGGAAATGCAGCCTACATAGCCGAAAAATTACTGGGAGACGCCCGCTGTGAACCTCTGCTGATTCCGCTCTCTTATGCACTGCCGTTTGCGGCCATTCACAGCTGCATCTGCGGATACTGTTATGGCATGAAGGAAACAAAAATCCCGGCCCTTTCCCAGGTAGTAGAACAGGTAACCAGAATTATTTCTGTCTATGTGTTCTACTTAATTCTAATGAAAAAAGGAGACGATGTCACAATCACGATCGCAGTCCTCGGCCTCGTCATCGGTGAAATGCTCTCCGCCCTGTACGCCGCCAAGTCCCTGACGCGAAGCAGTCATGTCCTGTCGCACCTGAATATTACATATACAGATTTTGTCCATCGTTTCAGAGAATTGATGCCCCTGTCACTGCCGCTGACCGCCAACCGGGTACTGATCAACCTTTTGCAGAGTATCGAGGCCATCTCGATCCCTGCACGGCTGCAGCTATACAACCATTCTACCAGTGAAGCGCTCAGCATCTACGGTGTCCTGACCGGTATGGCCCTGCCCTGTATCCTGTTTCCATCCGCCATCACCAGTTCGATCTCCATCATGCTCATGCCCACGGTTGCAGAGATACAGACTACAGACAACCGGGATGACATGGTCAACATCATAAAAAAAGTGGCCGGATCCTGTTTCATCCTGGGCCTGAGCTGCTGTTTCATTTTCCTGGTCCTTGGTAATTGGATGGGCACTGTCCTGTTCGGAAGTTCCACTGCTGGCAAATTCATCATCACTCTGGCCTGGATGTGCCCGTTTTTATACACAAACTCCGCCCTGTTAAGCGTCATCAACGGCCTGGGCAAAACGGCTTACACCTTCCTCATCAACTCCCTCGGACTGATCATCCGGATCGGCAGCGTATTCGCAGCCATCCCTCTGTTCGGAATCCAGGGATACCTCTGGGGAATGCTGGCGAGCCAGTTGATCGTAAGTATCTGCGCCGGAATCGTACTCAAAAAAGAAATATAGGGAGCGAGGGACGTGGGAGCGGATGAGGGGGCGCCTGCCTGGGATGGGGAACGGATGCCTCGGGAAAAAAAGCAGCGGGGGCTGGGAGTACCCCGCTTATGGAGAAGTCCTAACGCAAAAGAAACCGCCCATGAGGGCACGTACAACATGCAACGGGAAAGCCTGATGCTTTCCCGTCTTAGGTTGTACTGAAAAGTGATTTGGTAAATCACTTTTCATCCCTCATGGGCGGTTCCTTTTGCGTAAGGACTTCTAAACCATGCGCTCTATACTCCCAGCCCCCGCTGCTTTTTTTCCCGAGGCATCCGTTCCCCATCCCAGGCAGGCTTGGCTTCATCAAATCGGCAGGTATACATCGCTTCCAGGGAGGGATTTCTAACGGGGGCAGCGTATGGAATTGGGTTAGCGTAGGGTGCATCCATAAGAAAGCTAATATAGGGCCGCGCCTTTCCTTACCAACATCTACCGCGCCGCCAGTACGATCCCCCGCCCCCGTCAGCGTTGCCCTCCCGGGGCATGGGGCACTTCTGACCGGATGAGCCAAGCCCCGGGAACCGGACATAGGGGCAGCTGGAAGCGTCTTATGGCTGTTAGCTGGAGTTGAGTTAAAAGGAAGGACAACAGAGGTAATTTTTGTGATTCCGAATCACAAAAATTCCTGGCCCCAGCGCGCGAAGCCATCGGGCTTCGGGTGATGTGGCCAGGTTGCCTCTGTTGTCCTTCCTTTTTACTCTACTCCAGCTTACAGCCATAACCCGTTTCCAGCTGCCCCTATGTCCGGTTCCCGGGGCGCCCCTCCGCCTACAAAGTCCCCAGATACCCCTGCATAAGTATAGGATTTACGTATGCTTCGAGTATGATCCCCACCAGCATGGTGAGTCCCAGAAATATACTTTTCTGTGTATTCCATTTGTTTTGGGGATAAGTATAGCTGTACCAGATGATGACCATGTATGCTGGAACATAGAGAAGGAACTGGGGGAGGATTCCTACGATACAGAGGATACTTCCCTTGATTCCCATGCTCAGAACTGCCATTGACAGGAGCATGCCGCTTGAAAAGCCCGTCCATACCAGAAATGCTATGGATGCCGCTTTCCGCATTTTTGTGAATGCCAATCCCAGCAGGATGAGAAACGGAACGGCCCGAATCTTGATCAGATACCATATGTATTCCTCGGCCACAATCGAGACTGACTGATACTGTTTTAAAAAATAGTCGCTGAATATTCCAGGTTCTGCTGTATATTGCTTCATAATCAGATTCACATACAGTATCCCTAATAAAAAACCCGGCATGAAGAAAGCAAACAGCTGTTTCCTCGTATGAAGTATCTTCACAGGCGTTCCTCCTATTGCTAAGATATTTCATTATATGCCGGGGTTTCTTTTTTATTCTCTTTTTCCGTATTTCGAATCATAGGCAAGCAATGCGGAGACAGTCTTCGCATCCTGCATCTCACCAGTAAAAATCATTTCCTTTAATTCTTCTATTGTATAAGCTTTCAAATCAATAAATTCATCCTCGTCCAGATGCTGCTTTGACGGAATCAGATTCCGGGCTACGTAGACTTCGATTCTCTCATTGCAGAACGCCACTGTTGTACGGAGTGTAATCAGCCAGTCCAGATCCTCGCTCCGGTAGCCTGTTTCCTCCTCCAGTTCCCTTCCTGCACATACAATCCCGGGCTCATCTTCTTTGTCCAAGGCTCCGGCCGGGACTTCCAGTGTATCACGTTCCAGCGCATTGCGGTACTGCTTCACCATCAGGATTCTGCCGTCATCGGTGACCGGCACAACCGCGGCCGCACCCTTGTGCTTGATAAAATCCCAGGTCACGGTATGATCGCCGTCAATCTCCATGGTGTCCTGGTAAAAGTCAATAATATTGCCTTTAAACTTCAGTTCCCGGTTTAATCTTTTAATTTGTCCGCTCATAAAATGCTCCTTTTTCGTTCCTACAGTGAGGACACAAACTTTTCTATTCTGTCGAGCCCTTTTTCAATGGCTTCTAAAGAAATAGCATAAGACAAACGCACAAAATTGTCAAACCCAAAATCAGCGCAGGGGACAACCGCCACCTGATAATCTTCTATCAAAATCTCCGCTGCTTTTGCCGCAGTACCGATCTTTTGACCCTTGTAAGATTTTTCGAGGACATTGGTAAAATCTACGAACACATAAAATGCTCCCTCCGGCTCCAGCAGATCCAGAAGCGGCATTGCCGAAATCCTCTCATACATGTATTTTCTTCTCTTATCAAATTCAACCCTCATCTCTTCGAGCGCCGACTGGTCTCCTGTCAGTGCCTCTAATGCGGCTTTCTGCGCGATGGAATTCGGGTTGGATGTCTGATGGGACTGCACGCTGCCCATCATCTTGGCGATCTCTGTGCCGGATCCTGTATATCCGATTCTCCAGCCTGTCATAGCATAGCTCTTGGAAACTCCGCTGCAGGTAATGGTTCTTTTATAAATTTCTTCACCAAGGGAAGCAATGCTCACATGCTTCTTCCCATCATAGATAAGATACTCATACATCTCATCCGCTACAACATAAAAATCTTTTGCAACAGCTATCTCAGCGATTGCACGAAGTTCTTCCTCTGAGTACACCATGCCCGTCGGGTTGCTTGGAGTATTTAAAATCAAAGCCTTTGTCTTATCAGTCACAGCTTCACGAATCTGCTTTGCAGTTACTTTATATCCATTATCCTTGGAGCCATACAAAAATACAGGAACGCCATCAGCCAGTTTCACAATCTCCGGATAAGTAAGCCAGTAAGGTGCAGGAATAATCACTTCATCTCCCGGATTCAGAAGCACTTCAAAAATATTTGTCAGAGAATGCTTGCCCCCGTTGCTGATCACGATCTGATTTGGCTCGTAGTTAAGACCATTAAACTCTCTAAACTTATCACTAACCGCCTTTTTCAGTTCCACAGTTCCTGATGCGGGCGTATACTTCGTAAACCCTTCCTTAATGGCTCTGATAGCCGCCTCATTAATATTATCCGGAGTATTATAATCCGGCTCGCCGGCTCCAAATCCAACGATATCAATCCCCTCTGCCTTCAAAGCCTTTGCCTTCGCAGTAATAGCCAAAGTAGATGAAGGCTTCACGCTCGCAGCCTTTCTTGATAAACTAAGTGACATATTAACATCCTCCAATTCCATACATTCTACATATAAAATATAAATAACACATTATGGTTATTAATTATAATATACGATCCCAGTATTTGCAAGTTATATTTCCATAGAATTCCTAATTCATTATTTTTACACCATTTTGCGCAAATTTATCCATATTTTTGCAATTTATTCTTTTTCCTCCTTCATTTCTTTTTATCCCCATCACGCATCCCTCTCTTCAGCTATACCTCCTTATCCCCACCCAATCAAGTTTCCTCTGAATCTCCCATCCGCCGCCTCCCGCCAGGATGCACCCAGCGCCGCTGCGCAGGAGAAGGGAATGCGGGACGGCGCGCCCTCCCTCCACTAAAAAAGCCCTCGTCTTACGACAAGGGCTAAACTTGATCTGATATAAATTATTTCGCGTAATCCGTAACACGCGATTCGCGAATTACATTTACTTTAATCTGGCCTGGATATTCCAACTCAAATTCAATCTGTTTTGCAATTTCTCTGGCCATAAGTACCATGTCATCATCAGATACCTGGTCCGGAACTACCATAACTCGAATCTCTCTACCTGCTTGAATAGCAAAAGACTTTTCAACACCTTTAAACTGGTTTGATATTTCTTCTAATTGTTTCAATCTGTTTGTGTATGTTTCAATTGTTTCTCTTCTTGCACCTGGTCTTGCTGCAGAAATTGTGTCAGCCGCCTGAACTACGCATGCAATCAATGTCTGAGGCTCTACATCGCCATGATGTGATTCCACTGCATTGATTACCGTCGGAGACTCTTTGTACTTTCTGCAAAGATCTGCGCCAATCTGAATATGTGAACCTTCCACGTCGTGGTCAATTGACTTGCCGATATCGTGCAGGAGTCCGGCACGTTTCGCCATCCTGACGTCCAGGCCGATCTCACCGGCCAGAAGTCCTGACAGCTGGGCAACCTCTATAGAATGCTTAAGCGCATTCTGGCCATAACTGGTTCTGAACTTCATTCGTCCGAGCAGACGAATCAATTCCGGATGGAATCCCGGCACGCCAACTTCCAGAGACGCTGCCTCTCCTTCTTCCCGGATCATCGTGTCCACTTCTTTTTGTGCCTTTTCTACCATCTCCTCGATTCTGGCAGGATGGATACGTCCATCCACAATCAATCTCTCAAGGGCAATTCTTGCTACTTCCCTTCTGATCGGGTCAAATCCTGACAATACAACCGCTTCCGGCGTATCATCGATAATCAGCTCGACACCTGTCAGTGTCTCGAGGGTTCTGATATTCCTTCCCTCACGGCCGATGATTCTTCCCTTCATCTCATCACTTGGGAGCTGCACTACGGAAATTGTAGTCTCAGCCACATGGTCAGCCGCACATCTCTGGATTGCATTGACAACGTACTCTTTGGCCTTCTTGTCCGCATCTTCCTTTGCCTGTGTTTCCAGCTCTCTTACCATCTTGGCTGTGTCATGCTTCACATCTTCTTCAACAGTTTTCAACAGATATTCTTTTGCTTGTTCGGAGGTAAGTCCTGAGATTCTTTCTAGTTCCTGTACTCTTTTCTGACTAAGTTCTTCTACTTTTGCTTCACGCTGCTTCAGTTGCTCTTCTTTTGCTGTAAATTTGACTTCACGCTGTTCGATCGCCTCTGACCGTTTGTCAACGGCCTCTTCTTTTGCAAGCACCCTTTTCTCATAACGCTGCAATTCGGCTCTTCTTTCCTTTGTCTCTTTTTCAAGGTCATTCTTCGTCTTGATCGACTCTTCCTTCACCTCTAAGAGAGCTTCTTTTTTCGTTGTCTCAGCAGTCTTTACGGCATCATCAATTATTTCTCTTGCCTTTGCTTCGGCATTGCCAATCTTGGAATCTGCATTCTTCCTGAGATTGGATATCGTTACAAAGTGAGTAATAATACCAACTATCAACGCGAGGGCTACAGCAATAACAATACTTATCATTGTTGGCACAGGAGCACCTCCTTGTTCAATTTTCATTGTACATTCTTGCTTAAAATACAACAGTTAAATTTTATACTGTTTTCACAACTATGTCAAGCATTCTCATCATTATTTTGTATCACTTGACGGATGTCGTCATAACGGAACCCTTTTCGCGATAAATAGCCATATAATTTACGCATTTCTTCCTCTGTCGCCTCCGCCGGAATCACCCTTTTCTTCCTGATAATCTGCCGGATTGCATCCTTTTCACTGTTGGATTCAAAGCATTCCTCAAATGCCAGCTCAATTTTGTCAGGCGCCACACCCCTGCCGCACAGCAGGGCATAAATCTCGCGCCTGCTTTTGGATGCCTTCCTGCTCTCTATAAATTGTCTTGCATACCGCTCATCATCAAGATATCCAAATGATTTCACGTAGGACAATGCTGCTTCTATGGCTTCCTCCGGGTATAACCCCTGTTTCAGCTTATCCCTGAGCCCGGACTCGGTGCGGTCCATATCCTCCAGAAGATGCATGGCTCTTAACTTGGCACGCTTGATAACGACCTTTTCCAGAACTTCCCTGTAATTCTCTTCCTCGATCTGCGCTCCTTCTTTGATACCATAACGGGCCAGTTCGCCCTTGTATAAGACAAAGGCGAACCGGCCGTCCAGAAAGACTTTAGACTTTGTTTTCGTTACAGCATCCAGCTTTGTAACTGTCATCCTATACTTCCCCCGGTGCTTTCACTTCCGTTTTTCCCGGTTCGGGCGCTTTTGAGTCCTTTGCCTTTTTTGTCAGCTTCAGTTCCTCCGCTGCTTCTTCCTCGCCTTCACCGTTCAGCTTATAGTGGGCACGCACTTTGCGGTCCAGCTCTTCCATCACTTCCGGGTGCTCTGTGAGGTATGCCTTGGCGTTCTCTCTTCCCTGTCCGATCTTCTCGCCTTCATACGCATACCATGCGCCGCTCTTCTTCACCAGGTCAATCCCTGCTGCCAGATCCAGAATATCCCCCTCCTTGGAGATCCCTTTTCCAAACATGATATCAAATTCGGCCTCTTTAAATGGAGGCGCGATCTTATTCTTGACAATCTTGATCCTCGTACGGTTCCCGACCATCTCGCCGCTCTGCTTCAGGGTCTCGATCCTTCTGACATCCATTCTGACGGATGCATAGAACTTCAGAGCACGTCCTCCCGTTGTTGTCTCGGGATTTCCAAACATCACGCCCACCTTCTCACGCAGCTGGTTGATGAAAATAACAACACAGTTAGACTTACTGATAACGGGAGTCAGCTTTCTCAGGGCCTGTGACATCAGTCTCGCCTGTAATCCCACGTGGCTGTCACCCATATCCCCTTCGATCTCCTGTCTCGGCACCAGAGCCGCCACAGAGTCAATAACAATAATATCAATCGCACCCGAACGCACCATTGTCTCCGTAATCTCAAGCGCCTGGTCTCCGCTGTCCGGCTGGGAAATATAAAGTTCATCTATATCAACACCAATACTCTTCGCATATACAGGGTCCAATGCATGTTCCGCATCAATAAACCCGGCAATCCCTCCCCTGTTCTGTACTTCTGCAATCATATGTAGTGCAACGGTCGTCTTACCGCTGGACTCCGGTCCATAGACTTCGATCACACGCCCCTTCGGCACGCCGCCCAGTCCCAGCGCCAGATCCAGGCTCAGGCAGCCCGTCGGCACCGTCTCCACCGCAACATGGGCTCCCGGTTCACCGAGCTTCATAACCGTCCCTTTCCCAAAATCCTTCTCTAACTTCGCAATCGCCGCATCCAGCGCTTTTTTCTTATCTTCATTTCCATTAGCCATATGTCGGTACTCTCCTTCTCACTTTTCGAACAATTGTTCGTTTTCTAATAATATACTATTATACTTATTGTAAAATGTCAACAACAATTTCACAACCTCATTATACAATTTTACATGTCCTATAAACAGGACTTTACTTTAGTTTTTATATGAATCTTCTAAAATCTGCAAGCTAATCTTCCATAAGATTCACCGCCTCTCCTTATCTAGTATAAGCCAATCTAAATACCTTACTGTTTCGCTGGCCTGATTTTCTGATAGCACAGACGCAAAATCATTCTCACCGAACCAGCAAGGCTTTTAAAACTAGTTAAAACCATGGAATATTTTGGACGAACGCCACATTTATAAAAAGAAATCTAAGAATGATAGATTTGTAAACTAATTTTAGCACCCCTCTGCGAATAAAACAATCCCTTTCAAGCCACATTGTGAAGCCATATTATTACGATGTTACACTTCGCACCCCAGCCAACATCTAAATCGGGAGTTAGCGAGCGAGCTTCAGTCTCGGTCGCGGATAGGGACGCTCCATGAAGGGATAGCCAATTCCATCCGCCTCCCCCGTCTCGGGCGCCACTCTGGGGACGAGTTCTTTACTGCCGGTCGGATGAACCAGCCAAGCGGACTGTAAGCGGCAAGCCCTCCGGCCTGTATGGTCGGTTTAAAACGCCTTATAGCGGACGACTAGAAGCTCTTAGAGAACCGGAGGGCTTGCCGCTTACAGTCCGCTTGGCGTCCCCTTATCATCCGTACACATGCCAGAACTCGTCTTTCGAATTCCTTACTGCTTTTTTACAACTTCCCCCTGTTTTTTATAGATACTCCCCCCCGGCACATACCCTCTGACAGATGAGAGCGGGTAGATATTACTATGGCTTCCAACCACGGTTCCCGGATTCAGCACGCTGCCGCACCCTACCTCGACTTCATCCCCCAGCATGGCGCCGAACTTCTTCATGCCCGTCTCAATGTTTCCTTCCGGTGTTTTTACAATAACCAGTTTTTTATCGGATTTCACATTGGAGGTAATAGAACCTGCTCCCATGTGTGATTTATAGCCAAGAATGGAATCTCCCACATAATTGTAATGTGGTACCTGTACTTTATTGAACAGGATCACGTTTTTCAATTCTGTAGAATTGCCGACTACCGCGCCTTCGCCTACGATTGCATTGCCTCTGATAAATGCACAGTGCCTGACCTCGGCTTCTTTCCCAATAATGACCGGCCCGTTAATATATGCGGTGGGAGCCACCTTTGCGGATTTGGCAATCCAGATATTCTCGCCGCGTTTTTCGTACTCTTCCTCGTCTAAAGTCTCTCCCAATTGCAGAATAAAGCCGCTGATTTTCGGCAGGACTTCCCATGGATAGGTCACACCGTCGAATATACCGGCAGCAATTGTCTCTTCCAGTGTATAAAGCTCTTTTACAGTTAATTCCGTCATTTTCTTTTCCTCCTACTTCTCCGCCGGCTCAGTGAACTTCCGGTAGCCGGTCTGAAAATCTACTTCATTTTTTATGTTGCCGTCTGTCAGAATTGCTTTTAAATTATATGCCGCAATTTCTACAATAGATTCCAAAATCTGCTGCATATGGTACTTTCCAGCCACATGAGGGGTGATCAGCAGGTTCGGCGCATCCCACAGCGGAGAATCCGGCTCCAGAGGTTCCTGCTCCGTCACATCGATGGCCGCGCCCCCCAATCTGCCACTGTGCAGGGCATCGCACAGATCCATGGTTGGGATCAGGCTTCCCCGCCCAACATTGAGCAGAATTGCCCCTTTTTTCATTTTCTCCAGGCGCTCCCGGCAGAACAGTCCCTCTGTCTGCGGAGTGCCTGGAAGCGTACATGCCACAATATCCGCTCTCCCAAGCAGCGCATCCAGTGCATCCAGCTGATACAGTTCTTCCAGATAATCCGGCTTTTGCGCCTTATTTCTGCGGATTCCGATGACATGGCTGCCCATCAGGTGCATCTTCTGTGCAAACTGTCCGCCGATATCGCCCAGGCCCACGACCAGGGTCACAGAGTCCGCAATGGAATTCACCTTCCCCTCATCTTTCCATGCATGTGCACGCATATTGCGCTCATATAAGTGCAGTTTCTTTATCAGCATCAGCGAGGCTCCCAGCATATATTCAGAAATCGCCAGCCCATAGGCGCCTGTGGCATTCGCCAGTTTTGCACCGGGAGGCATGACGCCCGGAACAGTGTAAGGGGCGGCCCCTGCACTATCCAGCTGCAGTAATCTAAGGCCCGCAGCATCCTTCAGATACTCTGGCTTAACATTTCCCAGTATAATCTCCGCCTGTTCGGCCATTTCCTGATCCACGTCCTTCTGTGCTCTGTACACAAAATGAGCGCCGCTGCCTATAATCCGGGCCGCTGTGTCTTCCAGGTATTGCCGGTGCTTCTGTTCAACCGGAATGGTAACCAATATTTCTTTCATGCCTCTCCTCCTTACTTACTTTTGCCCTTATTTTCTTTATAGAATCTGGCTGCACGGTCATAGCATCCGCGGAGCTGGTACTGGTTGTTCAGCCCTTTTACTCCGTTGGTCCTGCTGACGATAAAGTGATCCAGCTTCCTCATGTACTCATCCGGCGTAATATCACCGTCTGCCACATAAGTCAGCCCCTTCTCCCAGCTGGCCGTCAGCTCGGGATTCAGAAGCGACTTGATGGAATTATCTACTACGTCAAACACCATTTCGCCCTGCAGTGTAGGTGTAATAATCTGGGTCTTTTTATTCAGGCCCAGATACTCGATATGGATCAGCTTTTTCAGGATTTCCGCACGTGTCGCACTGGTTCCGATTCCGCTTCCTTTGATCTGCGCACGCAGTTCCTCGTCTTCGATGAGCTGCCCCGCATTTTCCATCGCCAGGATAATGGAACCGGAATTGTACCGTTTCGGCGGAGAGGTCTCTCCCTCTTTGATATCCAATGCCTTCACAGGAAGGACAGCGCCCTTCTTCAGACTCTGTATCACCTGGAAGAAACTGGTGTCCAGATCCTGAGCGCCGCTGTTCTCACCGCTGTCACCGTCCCCGCTGTTTTCTCCGGTTTCCGCATTGTTTTCCTTTCCCTGTGCGGAAACGTTCTTCTTTGCCTGAGGTACACCCGTCACTTTCAGGTAACCTTCCTCTGCCAGTACCTTAAAACTGGAAAAGAAACTCTCTTCTTTGATCTTTGTGGTTATGGACACCTTCTGATACACCGCCGGAGGATAAAAAATACTCAAAAATCTTCTCACAATACATTCATACACTCTCGACGCAGTCGCGGAAACCGAGCTGAGGGCTCCCAGCCCCTGGCCCGTCGGTATGATCGCGTAATGGTCCGTTATCTGCTTATCGTTAACATACCTGGTCTTTGCCAGGCCTTTGTGGCTTCCAAATCCCAGGATATCCTGCAGATAAGGCGCGGCCGCCGGGTACTTGGAAAGTCCGTTCAGATTCCTGCTGATCTCCTTTGCCACGGCTGTGGACAGCACCCTGGCGTCCGTTCTCGGATAAGTAACCAGCTTCTTTTCATACAACTCCTGTACGATCCTGAGCGTTTCATCGGGGCTGATCTTGAACCGTTTGGAGCAGTCATTCTGAAGCTCCGCCAGATTATATAGCAGCGGCGGATTCTTTTTCTCTTTCTTTTTCTCAATGGCTGCAATCTGGCATGTCACGGGTTCCGGTTCCTTCAGGTAATCCACCAGTTCCTCTACCTTCTCCCTCTTCTTAAATCCATTCTCCTTGTACAGGTCAAAGGACTCGAAGAAGCGGGACCCCTTGACGGCACGCCACTCTCCCTCAAAGTTCTGCCCTTCTGCCTCAATGGTGCTCAGAACACGGTAGAACGGCGTCTTAACAAAGTCCCTGATCTCCCGCTCTCTGCGGACGATCATCCCCAGCACACAGGTCATCACGCGCCCTACCGATATGACCGCATACTTGGTGCGCAGATAATTGGATATGCTGTTCCCATATTTCAGCGTCAGAAGACGGGAAAAATTGATCCCCATCAGATAATCTTCCTTTGCCCTCAAATAGGCAGAAGCACTGAGATTATCGTATTCCGATAAATCCTTCGCCTCCCTGATTCCGCGTAAAATCTCTTCTTCGGTCTGGGAATCGATCCAGACCCTCTTTCTTTTTTTGCCCTCCACATGCGCTTCCTGCTCAACCAGGCGGTAGATGTATTCCCCTTCCCTTCCGGAGTCGGTGCACACATAGATCGTATCTACATCCGCTCTTGTAAGCAGCCCGCTCACAATCTGAAACTGTTTGGCCACCGAGGGAATGACCTCGTATTTAAAGTCTTCCGGAATAAACGGAAGGGTATTCAGGCTCCAGCGCTTCAGCGCAGGGTCGTACTCCTCCGGATAGCTCATCGTAACCAGGTGCCCGACGCACCATGTCACAATCGCCTCGTCCGATTCCAGATAACCGTCTTTTCGTCTTGTATTCAATTTTAATGCCTTTGCGAATTCCTGGGCCACACTCGGCTTCTCCGCTATGTATACTGATTTCCCCATAAATACTTATACTGCCTGCTTTTCTCTTTATTCTCCCAAAAAGCTGCACCGCCGTAGCAGAAAAAACTTCTGCCGCTGCTGCCCCGGGAGTAAAATACAGTAACAGTTCAGACCGGTCTGAACTGTTACAAAATATATTACCTTACTGTAAAATGATATGCAGTCATGGTGGAGTAGGTCTCCCCTGCCCTGCATACCGGGCTCTCGAAGTTATCATGATGTATGGCATCCGGAAAATACTGTGTTTCAAAGCAGACTGCCGCCCGCCTTGGATATACCGCCTGCTTCTTTCCCGGTTCCTGATCCAGAAAATTAGATGTATATATCTGCATACCCGGCAGGTCTGTCCACACCTCCATAATAATGCCGCTCACGTCACCGGCCGCTTCCGCTACTTTAGCAAATTTTCCATTATTTTTCAATACCCAGTTGTGGTCATACCCCTGGCCAAGACGTGTTGCCTCGTAGTCTGCATCGATCCCGATGCCGATTTCCTTTGGTTTTCTAAAATCCATCGGCGTACCGTCTACAGCCGTCAGTTCTCCCGTTGGAATTGACTCGGCGTCCGCTCTTGTAAAGTAATCCGCATCCACCGTCATCCGGTGCTTCAGCACATCACCGCTGCCATGGCCGTTCAGGTTGAAATAACTGTGATTTGTCATATTAATGACCGTGTCCTGATCCGGAACTGCATGGTACTTCATGCGCAGGGTGTTATCCTGGGTCAGTTCATAAGTCACCCGCATATCGAGCGCTCCGGGAAATCCCTGGTCACCGTCCGGGCTGTGAAGAACAAATGTAATACTTTCCCCGGACTTTTCCTCCACTTTCCAGAACCTTTTATTATAATAGGCCGTTCCGCTGTGCAGATTATTGTTATTGTCATTTTTCTCCAGCGGATAGGTAATCCCGTCCAGTTCAAAGCAAGCCCCGCCGATGCGGTTTGCATTTCTGCCAACCGGTGCGCCGAAGGATGCACCGCCAGCCTCATATGCAGCGGAATCATCATACCCCAGTACGACATCCACCGGTCTGTCCTCTTTGTCCAAAACCGTCAGTTCCACAAGTGCAGCTCCGTAATCCGTCACGGATATGTTCATCCCGTTCTTATTTGTTAACGTATACAAAAATGCAGTCTGCCCATTTCCTGCTGTCCCAAATTCTTTTTCTGTCAATGTTCCCATCTTCTGTCTCCTCCGTTCTCATCGAAATAATTTTCTCAGGCGCCGCAGGAATGATGGCTTTTCGGCCGGTTTTTCCTGGCGCTTAGTATGCAGCGCTTCTTTCATAAATACTTCCTGGGCGCTGATTCTTTTCTCCGTCTGCTCTTTCTTTTTATAGGTTCCGTCGCTTTGCATCACTCGTGCTTTTACATTATCAGCCAGCATGATATTCAGGCCCCGGACCAGACGCCGCCTAATGGCCTCGTCATAGATGGGGCAGGCTACCTCCACCCGCTTTTCCGTATTGCGTGTCATCATATCCGCAGAGCCAATATAAACCTTCTGCGAAGCACCGCTTCCGAACACAAACACCCGGGGATGTTCCAAAAATCTTCCCACAATGCTGGTCACCGTCAGGTTCTCCGTCTCCCCCGGAATTCCCGGAAGGATACAGCAGATTCCGCGCACGAGCAGGTCAATCTTAACCCCCGCCCTGGAGGCTTCCGCCGCCTTATTTATAAAATCCATATCCGTTACGGAATTCATCTTCATAATAATCCTGCCCTCAGTGCCTTTTTGGATCTCCTCATCCATCAGCATCAGCACCTTTGGCTTCAGGCTTGTCGGCGACACAATCAAATGCTGATAGGCGCCGTCCAGGTTCCCTATGGACATATTCTTAAAAAATACCGCCGCATCCTCCCCGATAGACTGGCTGGATGTAAGCAAAGTATAGTCTGTGTACATCTTTGCGGTCTTCTCGTTATAATTGCCGGTCCCAATCTGGGTAATGTATTTGATCTCATTCTTATTCCTGTAAGTAATCAGGCAGATCTTGGAATGAACCTTGTAGCCTTCAAAACCGTAAATGACACGGCATCCGGCCTCCTCCATCCGTTCAGACCAGTCGATGTTATTCTGCTCGTCAAACCGTGCCCTGAGTTCAATCAGAGCCGTCACCTCTTTCCCATTCTCGGCCGCCGCACAAAGATATTCCACGAGACGGGTTTTCTTTGCCAGCCGGTAAATGGTAATCTTGATTGTCATGACATTGGGATCCACGGATGCTTCTTTGATCATCTGGAGAAACGGCTCCATGGACTCATAGGGGAAGGAAAGCAGAATATCACGCTTCTTCACCTGGGCCAGTACGCTGCCCTCTGAGACGGAAGGGGACGGCTGCGGTGAAAACGGCTCGTCAATCAGCGACCTCCTCATGGAAACCGGAACCTTTTCTGCAATTGCAAACATATAATCCAGCTTCATAGGCATCTTTGTGCGGAAAATACAGGATGGGGTTATATTAAACTTATCACAAAAATACTTCTCCATCTCTTTTGTAAGAGGATCGGCAGTCTCCAGGCGCACAACCGCCATCCTTTTTCTTTTATGCAGCGTTTCCTTCATGATAAAACGAAAATCTTCATTATCCGCAAAAGCCTCATCATCCGGTGAAATATCCGCATTGCGCGTTACACAGATGTAGTTTTTTTCTGATACCTGATACTGCTCAAATACAAGGTCCAGATATTCCATAATTACCTTCTCCATCCGGATATATCTGATATCATGTCCGGGCAGATACAGGATATCGGAGATGAACTGCGGCACGGGCACAATCCCCATCATACTTTTATTATCCATTTTCAGGTCCGCCACCACATAGATCTCTTTATTCAGCAAATGAGGGAACGGGTGGTTTGCATCCACAATCTGCGGCGACAGGACAGGAAGCACCTGCTCTTTGAAATATTTCTTCACGTACTTCTTCTCCTGGGGATCCAGCTCCTTAAAATCCAGACCGCACACGCCGTACGGATGGAGCTGCTTTTTAATATCCGCATAGGTTTTATCCCGTTCTTTATACAGCGGCGCCACAGCCGCATATATGGCGTCCAGCTGTTCCTCCGCTGTCATGCCGGACTTGCTGTCTACGGTCTTGTTATCAACAGAGGCCATATCATACAGGCTTCCGACACGTATCATAAAAAATTCATCCAAATTGCTCGTAAAAATTGCGACAAACTTCATCCGCTCCAAAAGCGGCACACTATCATCACGCGCCTCCTCCAACACCCGCTGGTTAAAACGCAGCCAGGACAGCTCTCTGTTTTGTGTATAGTCTAATGTCTTTCTGCTCATACTCTCTTCCTCATCTTTCACAGTAATATCCTTAAGGCACAGGGCTGCCGCTCTTTTAATGAAGCGGGCTGCCGGATTCCCAACGGGCATCCGCTTTCGGGTATAAATACCTGAAATCCCATGATGACCTTAGCATGCATTGAGGTGCCTTTCTATCCTGATTACATAAAATATTGTTAAATCCTTGTTAAAACTGCAGACCTGCCGCCCCTCAGCCTTCCATAATTTTCACAAAAAAAGTACGGTTTCTGGGGCCGTCGTATTCACAGAAATACAAATCCTGCCAAATCCCAAGCAGGATCTCCCCGTCATTCAGAATCAATGTCTGTGACGCCCCTGTCACGGCAGTCTTCATATGCGCATGGGAATTTCCCTCCGCATGACGGTAAAAAGGCGCTTCCAGAGGAAATACTTCCTCGAATCCGGCAAGCATATCGTGCACAACATCGGGATCCGCGTTCTCATTGATCGTAAACCCTGCTGTCGTATGCGGAGAGTATACGACGATAATTCCATCCTTCACTCCGCTCCTGGCCACATCCTCTCGCACCATATTGGTTACCTTTGTCATCTGCTGTGCATTCTTTGTAGAAATGTGATGTTCAAACAAATTCATATTCCGGCCTCCTTTTCTTTTAACAGTCTGCTTAAGTGGCAGTTATTGATTTTACGATGTACCAGTAATGCTGCTTTGCTGCGTATTATTGTGTAAGGTATTCCATCAGCCTGCCGTATTCCTGCTCCATCAGCTGATATCCATGGTCATAAAACGCGGTCAGCGTCTCCGTGTTCCGTTCCATCCTGGCTACCGGCTTCACAAGCGGACGCAGCACAAATATCTTCCCCTGTCTCTCCAGTGTCTCCAGATGGTTCATCGTACGGTTATAGTAAAAACTTCTGGTCAATATCGCCCTTACCAGGTTCGGATAGGATCTGTAGGCTCTTCGGTATACCTCCGCCAGTCCGGAAGATATTTTCTTCTTTCTGTATCCCGCATTTCTGGTCAGAATGACCACGACCTTGTCATTGCCCAGCTCCATTGCATGCTTCAACGGTACACTGTCCGCAAGCCCTCCGTCCAGATAGGGGACATCGTCTATCTTCACAATCGGCGTCACCAGCGGCATGCTTGAAGACGCACGGCAAATCTTCATGAGCCTCTCTTTTTCACTGTTCTCTTTGAAATACTCCGCTTTTCCGGTCAGACAATTGGTTGCCACCAGTTCGCACTCTATCTCGGACTGAAAATAAGTCTCATAGTCAAACGGATAGATTTGATTCGGAAAAATGTCGAAAATCAAATCCATATTCATCAGGCTGCGCTCTTTGACAAACTTCCGGAAACCATAATAATAACTGCCGCTTTTATCTGTAGGTATCATGCAGTCCCTGGTTCTGCCCGGCTGCCTGGAAACATAGTCCACTGCATTGCACGCCCCGGCCGAAACTCCGATCACATGTGACATATACACTTCCTGCTCCATCAGATAATCCAGGACTCCCGATGAAAATACTCCGCGTGTTGCTCCGCCTTCCAAAACTAATGTTGCTTTCTGCATAAATTCTCCTCGCTTTCTTTTCTGGTAGTGTCAAGTTTCACTACCTTTTTTTATTGTTAAACCTTGATTTTATGGGAGTTTGCAATAAAAAGAGCATTGACCTCCCTTTTTCTGGTATAATAGGCGTTTGCGAAACGCCACAAGCCGCATAAACACGGCATTTTTTTACCACAAAAAACAAATAACCCCTCACTGGA
>NZ_WKZK01000062.1:0-31723 GCF_009680135.1 Eubacterium sp. BIOML-A2 | reverse complement strand
CCGCCTAGAATTTCTTAGGTCCGCGGCCGCGTTTTTGAAAGGACATGGATGTTCTCCGGGAGGTTTTCGGCTATCCCTTTATGGTGCGTCCCCATCCGCGCCGAAACTAAAGCTCGTCGCTAAATCCCGATTTACTGATACTGGCTGGGGTTTGAAAAATAACTATAATTTTCTTTCTATGATAGCCGACTTTATATATTCGTCTTGAATCCAGAACACAAATATGCTATATTTAAGACATAAAAAGAACAACCGCCAAAGTGGTTGACCTTAAATGAATTACTGAAAATCCACCCAGTCCGCCAAGACTTTGAGGGTGGTTTTTCTATGCACTAATGACTAATCAAGTAAATGAAGGTCAGTAATGCGATTATGAACATTCCAAATTGCATCAAGTCTTTGAAGTCAAATGGTCTTTTGTCCATTAGCACCACCTCCCATCTATGTAAAATGAGAGGTCAGCCACCCTGTACGGTTGTTCTATTGGAATTGTATCACATAAGGTTATCCTATTCAATATTAGAGCTCGCTCACTAACTCCCGATACACCGCTCTATATTCCCCCGCCGATATCCCCACGGCCTTTTTAAACATCTGCGCAAAGTAGATATAATCTTCATACCCCACCAGCTCTGCGATCTCAAACACTTTGAAATCCGAATTCTTCAAATAATATTTTGCCTTGTTCATCCTCATTCTGGTACGGTAGTTCACAAAGGTTTCCTTTTTCTCTTTTTTAAAGAGATTACAAAAATAATTCTTACTCAAATTAACATAGTCGGCGACCTCCTGCAGGGATATCTTTTCTCCGAGGTGCTCCTCTGCGTATTCTATTGCATCTTTTACGGCCCGGCTGCTGCTTTTGTCACTTTCTGTTTTAAACTCTGCCAGTGCCTGGGCGATGATGTTTTTCATTTTTTCACACAAAAGGCTGCATGAATCGCTCTGGTTTATTTCTGCCAGCCTCTGCAGAATCTTTTTTTCCAACTCACATTTATGAAATTGGGATGCCATACTGTAAAGTTCCAGCAGCACCTGGATGCATATGCTCTGATACAGCGCGTAGACGGCATTTCTGCGTTCTAACTCCCGAAACATCTTTTCCAGTGCGGTTATTGCTTCTTCTTCCAGCATCAGATGGAGCTTCAGATATAGACTTTCCAATGACCGGTACTCAATCTGGGAATACTCAATGGGTATTGCAGCAATTCCATCGTATAAGGCGAAAGTCTCCCCGGTATTGGCCAGGAGATATTGGGCTGCCACCTCACATTCCTCTTTTGCCTGCCCCGCATCTTCCAGTAAATGATGCTGCGCGCTCAGCGCTATGTGCAGGACAGCGCCCATGGTCTCTGCATACTCTGCGGACAGTTGCTGGGATGCGTTTTCCAAAACCTCCACATCATCTACGTCCTGCAGGATGGCATACCAGATACCATGATTCAGGAAAACTTCAATTTCTCCGATTGCCTGAAACTGTTCCAGAATCATGAAGTGCTGATACTGCCTGATAATCTCCAGATTCCCATACTCCCCGTCTGCTGCTTCCAGCCTGTCAGCCAGGAATTTTACCAGATAATAGGGCTTTCTTTCTAAATGGATTTCATAATATTCTACCCGCTCCCATATCTCGTCTTCTTTCATTCTATATGTAATGAGGTCGTTAAAAAACTGGTTTCTGCCAACCGGCTTCATATCTGCAGCCAGCTTCTTCATTCTTTCATATTCCTATTCCCACATCTTTTTTCGCGAAATCTGACCGGCAGCTTTGCACAGTACCTGATGCAGCTTGTCCGGATCTGTCGGCTTCAGCAGATATTCAATTGCTCCGAACTGCAATGCACTTTGTACGTATTCGAATTCATTATATCCACTGACAAGGATAATCATAGTGTCCGGACTTTCTGCCTTTATCTGCCTGGACATTTCGATCCCGTCCATCAACGGCATTCTGACGTCTGTGAGTACAATATCCGGATGCAGTTCTCTGAATTTTTCCAGTCCTTCCTTTCCATTATAGGCCCGGGCACAGACCGATAAGTTTATTTCTTCCCAATTGACGATCTGAACCATCGCATCTATAGCGGCCGGCTCATCATCGACGATCAATACACTCAGCATTGCATCCCTCTCCTTTCTTTGGTATACGTACCGTAACTCTCGTCCCGCCTGTTTTCATATTCTCATAAGTAAGGCCGTACTCTTCCCCAAAATGCAGCTTTATCCGCTCGTTTACATTAAAGACGCCTTTTCCGTGCCCTCTTGTCTGAGAACCACGCTCCTCCCCGTTTAGAATTCTCTTCATCAGTTCTTCGTCGATGCCATTTCCATTATCTATGACATAGAGCCGGATTTCTTCATTGTAATCCTCGCCTATAATATAGACCTTACCATTGCCTTCAATATTACCGACTCCGTGATGGATGCTGTTTTCTACAAGTGGCTGCAGTGTAAATTTTAAAACCCGTGTCTCTAAGAGTTCATCCGGAATATCAATAAAAAAGTCCAGTTTATCCTGAAACCTTTTTTTCTGGAGGAGCAGATAATTTCTTATATTCTGGATTTCTTCCGACAGGGACGTTTCTTTTGTTTTCCCGCTTAGATTAAAACGGAACATTTCGGATAGCGCGAGAATCATCTGGCTGATTTCTTTTTCCCCATGGGCAAGTGCTTTCCAGTTGATACATTCCAAAGTGTTGTATAGAAAATGGGGGTTTATCTGGGCCTGCAGGCTTTCCAGTTCTGCCTGTTTGGAATGAAGCTTCTCTTTATAGACCTCATTTACCAATATGTTAATCTGACCGGTCATGCTATTAAACGATTTCACCAGTGTCCCAATTTCATCCTCTCTGTCCACCGGAATCTGCTCTTTAAAATTAGCGCATTCCATCCTGCGCATTGCATGCATAACATCAGAGATCGGTTTTGTAATGGTTTTTGCGAATCTTTTATAAAAATAAAAAGCCAGCGCAATCGTAAGGATTGCCGCGAAGATGATTACCTGAAGATTGATCAGAAAATCTCTGTTGATTTCTTTCATCGGAGTCTTACTGTATAGAATCCATCCCGCATCGTCGGCTATTTCATAATGAAGCAGGCTTTCCGTAAGACCCTCTCTAATTATAAACGTATTGTCGTTCTTATGCGCAAATACTTCCGATACCGCGCCTGCCTTTTTTTCTTCGGTGCTGAATATAATATCCTTATTCGCGGTTGTCAGAGTCAATGCGGTCTGATTACCAAGATAGATCTGCGACAGCATGTTCTCCAGATAGGATTGATTCAGGGTAAGCGTCAGAATTCCCACAGGCTGCTGGGACATCTGGCGGTTTACTACTCTGGTCAGTATCAGACGTTCAAAATTTTTTTCCAAAGAGAGATCTTCAAACTTAGCCCACTCCCAGCAGTACATTCCTTTTGCCTCAAATACCTCCTGAAGCCATCCCTGATTCTCCAGCATCCGATAATCCCTGGTCAGGGCAGGACCAAAGCCGATGGATATCCCATCTCCGTCTAAATTGTATAATCCGATGGATTCTATATACGGTTTGTATGAAGCCAGGTTTGCCAAAATCTCCCTCATTTGATTGCAATGAGCCTCATAAGCCTTGGTTCCTTTTCCTTCTAAAAGCATGTTCTGAGCCGTAGATTCACTGATAATAAATCTGGACATGTTCTCCATATCCAGGATAATATAATCCAGGTTCCTCTTTGCCTCTTTCAGAATCTGTTCTGTCTTCTGGCTGCTGTTTTTGATTGATTCGGCACGAAGCAGAATACTGGAAAGAACCAGTATACAAGTCATGGACATCAAAAAGATGACAAGAAAAACAGCACATAATTTGGTTTGTAATTTAGCATCTAACAGTCTTTTATATAATCTTTTGCGCATTCTATTCCTCCCGGAGTGTGTCTCATATTCAGGTATGCGTCTGCCCGCTCTATAGCCTGCGGTATGCAGATGGTGAAATCCCAAAATAGTTCTTAAAATATTTACTGAACGAACTGATATCCAGATATCCCAGCTGCTCTGATATTTCCTCTATCTTTTTCTGGGGATCTTTTAAGAGACAGCATGCCAATTCCATTCTTCTGCTGTTATAGTATTCGATCGGAGCAATTCCGCAATGTTTTTTAAAGAATCTGCAGAAATGATACTTTCCCATCCCGGCTTGTCTGCTGATTGCATCCAGGTCTAAATGATCACATAAACGGGACTCCATGTAACGTATGATTTCCTGGATTTCCACGGGCATATTGTCCATATGGCCTTCCTGAAAAGAATAGGTTGAAAGGATTCTCATAAGCATGCCATATAGATGTCCAGCCAGTTCAGATTCTTTCTTGTCAGTATCTTCCTGTACTATGGCAAAAGCCTTATAAAAATCATCTTCCAGACCATCGTCTTGAAAGATAAAGGGCAGTTTTCTCTCCTGATACAGCTGCTCCAGGAGCTGTTCCATGCCCGCACCCCGAAAATGAAACCACAAAATATGTGCCGTGTTCTCCGGATCCGTGTAATACTTGTGGGCATCCGTCAGGCGCATCAAAACTCCCTGTCCAGGCTCCAAGGCATGCTTCTCTCCATACTGTTCCACCCAAAGCAGCCCTTCCAGAACATACATCACCAGATTGTTTTTAAAAACCTTCCTGTCAATTAAAAACTCACTGTCAGCCGTATAAGCCATAGCATCTGAAACGAGAAGACATTTTTCTGCTGCAGCAGATACACTTTTAAAGTAGCTGAAATGATAATATTTGTTCTTCAATATATTCCCCTCCTGCAAGAAATGACAAATTTTAAGCAACTATGCTTCTGGTATAATCCCAAATAATTTATTAACATAATACCACACTCATATTTAATTGTATAATAATTTCAGGCAGGAGGTATCCCATGGAAAATGATGTTAAAATTTTGCGTGAATTGGCGTCACAGTACGCACAAATTGCTTTTTCAGACCACCAAAAAGATATGTATGAACTTCATGCATCCGTCAATGATCTGCATCCAGAGCGGCCTATTGTATTAATGAATGAAATTCCCTGGAGCGAATTAAACTATGACGGTTCGCTGACGCTCCTGTGTCAGGATGAGGATTTCAGGATGTTTGAAGATGAACTAAGAAAAACGCTGTTTCAGTGGAAACATTTCCCCGCTGATATGTTGGTGAAGCCCTATCTGTCCGTTGAAAAAAAGATTCATTCAACCGGCATAGGCCTGACCGTTCAGGAGGAAAGACTCGCAAGCGATCCTGATAACGAGATCGTCTCCCATAAATACAAGGAACAGATACGGGACATGCATGATATAAACAGGCTCCATCCACCGGTGATCAGATACGACAAAGAAAAAACACTCCTTACTTTTTATAAAATTGCGGAGGCGGTGGGTGATATTATACCGGTCAAAATCACCGGGTCTGACACCGGCTACATGCTTGGACTGATCACCTGGGACATCATTGCACAGTACATGGATATCGATACGCTGTTATATAACCTTATAGATGAGCCGGAATTTATGCACGCTCTGGTAAGCCGGCTAACTGGTATCTTCACGGAAACAATACGTCAATACGAGGATTTAAATCTGCTTAATCCCGACAGCGCCTATGTGCACTGCTCCTGCGCCGCATCCAAGACACTCCGTGATGGAATCGGGAATTATGAGCACATTACCGCCGGCAACGTATGGGGGCGCGGCCTGGCACAGATATTTTCAAATGTCTCTCCACAGATGCATGATGAATTTGAAATACAATATGCCAAAGAGGCGCTTGCCCCCTTCGGATTTGTATACTATGGATGCTGTGAACCTCTGGACACAAAAATTGAGCTTCTCCGCCAGATTCCGAATCTGAGAAAAATCTCTATTTCACCCTGGGCCGATGTGAATGCGGCTGCGGAGAAGATTAGCAGGGATTATGTACTGTCGGCCAAGCCTTCACCCACGAATGTTGTATCCGCCGCCTCCACCCCTGATTTAATTCGGTCTGAGCTATCCGAAATACTACGGGCCTGTGAACGCAGCCACTGCCCCACTGAAATCTTATTGAAAGATATCAGCACGGTGGGACATCGTCTGGATAATTTAATTACATGGGAAAGGATTGCGATGGGGCTGGTTAATAACGGGTAATAACCTAAGGTACGGATGGGCATTGCATTATGCTGTGGATGTCTGTATTCAAAATACAAAAACAGGCACCTCCCCATAAAAGAAGTGCCTGTCCGTTCCCGTTACACCATATCCAATTCTATCCCTTTCTCCTGGATCAGTTGTACCCATTCCGCTGAAAGGTTCGTGTCTGTTATGATCCGGTCAAAGATATCCAGATCTGTCACAAAGCAGGGCTTAATCATCCCGAACTTGCTGGAGTCTACCAGCAGGATCTTCTCTGCTCCCGACTGGATAATCGTCTGTTTAATCTCCAGCTCATAATTATTCATGCAGGTTACCCCCATTGTGTCATGGACTCCCGCCGCCGATGCGAAGACCTTTGTGGCCCTGATATTTTTGATCAGCGTGATATTTTCCGCCGACTCAAACAAGGTCGTATCCGGATGATAATAGCCGCCGCCAAAAATAATAGAAATATTGGGATTACTGCAGATCTTATTTAAAATATTCAAGTTGCAGGTAAAGACCGTCACCTTCATATCCTTCGAAATACTATCCGCCAGATATTCCACCGTAGAGCCGTTATCAATGATCACGCAGTCATCCTGTTTAATTAAGGAAGCGGCAAACTTTCCAATCCGCTCCTTTTCCTTCGCATGTGATCGGGTTGCCATAGAGAGTTGATATGCATCGTCTTCCCCTTCATATGTATATTGGGTATTCAGGACCGCTGCACCCGGAATGTCCAGTATCACGTTCTTCGCCTTTAGTGCGTCCAAATCTCTGCGCACGGTCATCTCTGATACATCCAGCATCTGTGCCAGATCACGGATCGTAGCGCCATTCTGCCTTTTCAATATTTCAATTAACCGGTTTAATCTATCCTCTTTTTTACTCAAAAGAAATACCTCTCACTCTACAATATTCCCCGCTGAACATATATCACGGCGCCTCCGGCGGATGCGCAGCAGCTTTCTGCGGAACCGCAGAAACTGCTTAATGCGCAATGATATAATGTACGCTCTGTGTACATTATATCATGAATTCTACGCCCGCGGGTACTTTTTCCGTACACAGTTTACCACAGCGTCGGCTGTAAATCCATATTTTTCGAATAATTGTCCCGCCGGCGCCGATGCGCCGAACTCATCCATTGTCACATAACATCCGTCTATACCGGCGTATTTTCCCCATGACATGCTGCTGCCGGCCTCAACTACAACGCGCTTTGCAACGCTTTTCGGAAGTATCTCTTCCTGATATGCCTCGTCTTGTTCCGCGAACAGATCCATACACGGCATACTTACCACCCTGACTGATATACCATCCTGCTCCAGCATGCCGGCCGCCTCCAGGGCAACGCTGACTTCTGAACCTGTAGCCATGAATATCATATCGATTGCCTCACCGGATTCCTTCTTAAGGATATATCCCCCGCGCAGCGCGTCTCTGCCAGTCTGCTCAAGCGCAGGAAGATTCTGTCTGGAAAGCACCAGGCAGGTCGGTGTGTGTGCGGAGGTCAGCGCCGAATACCAGGCCGCCTTTGTCTCAACTTCATCCGCGGGCCTGAACACATGCATGTTCGGAAGGGACCTGAGCATGGTGAGCTGCTCCACCGGTTCGTGGGTAGGTCCGTCTTCCCCTACTCCGATGCTGTCGTGGGTCAATACCGAAATCAACGGCAGGCCCATCAGAGAAGAAAGGCGCAGCATCGGCTTCATATAATCCACAAACACAAAGAAGGTCGCCGCATAGGTACGCAGTCCGCCATGCAGGAGTATTCCGTTAGCCACCGCCGTCATCCCAAGTTCTCTGACGCCGTAATGAAGGTTCCTGCCTGCGGGACACTCAGCGGAATAATCTGCCTCCCCGTTCATAACGGTCTTATTTGACGGGCCTAAATCGGCGGAGCCGCCAATCAGGTTCGGAAGCCGGTCTTTGACAGCATTCAGCACCTTGCCTGAAATGCTCCTCGTGGCCTCAGCTTTTCCATTTCCTGCCCAGAACGCCTCATCGTCAAGAAGACCGGATGCTGCGTCAAAGTCATAATATGTTTCCAGCATTGCCTTCAGTTCCGGGTATTTACTGCCATATTCCTCAAACATCTGCTGCCAGAAATACTGTTTTCCAGCACCTGCACGCGCCAGCGACCGGTAATGTTCGTAAATTTCCTCCGGTACCGCAAATGCTTCCTCCAGCGGCCAGTCGAGTGACTCTCTCAGAATCTTAACGTTTTCCTCGCCCAGCGGCTCGCCATGTGCACTGGCCTTTCCTTCTTTTGCCGGCACACCATGCCCGATCCTGGTTGTTATTCTAATAAAGGAGGGACGCTCTTTTTCCGACTTGGCCTGCTCAATTGCCTTTCCGATTGCCACCGGATCATTCCCGTCCTCCACGGAAAGAACCTGGAAGCCAAAGGCCTCGAACCGCTTCTCTACATCTTCTGTAAACGCAAGATCTGTATTCCCTTCTATTGTGATGGAATTGGAGTCATACAGGACGATCAGTTTTCCCAGCCCCCATGTGCCTGCCAGAGACATGACCTCCGAAGAGATTCCCTCCATCAGGCAGCCGTCTCCGCAGAGTGCAAATGTGTAATGGTCAAAGACGGGATATCCATCTCTGTTGAACACTGCCGCCATATGCTTTTCCGCCATGGCCATCCCCACCGCCATGCCAAGCCCGGCGCCTAACGGCCCTGTCGTCGCTTCTACGCCGGCTGTATGGCCGTATTCGGGATGGCCGGGAGTCAGGGAATTCAACTGCCGGAAGTTCTTAAGATCATCAATTCCAAGTTCCCCATAACCGAATAAATGCAGGAGGGAATATAACATGGAAGAGCCATGCCCAGCCGACAGGATAAACCTGTCCCGGTTGATCCATTGGGGATCCTCCGGATTATGGGACATCTGATGCGCCCATACTTCATATGCAATCGGGGCGGCGCCCAAAGGCAGCCCCGGATGCCCGGAATTTGCTTTCTGCACCATATCCGCGGACAGAACCCGGATTGCATTCACTGCTAATTTCTCTATTTGCTTATTCATGCCGTTTTCTCCTTTTTCTTTTTATGTCCAATCACGCCTTTTATCTTCAGCTTTGTCGTATAAGAGCTGATTGCCAATGCAAGAATCGCGAAAATGAATGGGAACATCTTGATGATAGAAGGTGAAATATTCATTCCCATCAGCTCAATTCTGATTCCGATTGCATCTGCAAGCCCGAAGAGCAGTGTTACCAGTGAAGAGAATATCGGATGTGCATTTCCGAAAACAAGTGCCGTAAAGGCATTAAATCCTCTTCCCTGAATCATATCTTCGGAGAACTGGGAAACAGAAATTGTGGACAGATATGCCCCCGCAAGCCCTGACAATGCACCCGAGATCAGGATGACCTGCCATTTTACAACCGCCGGCTTGATGCCTGCGGTCTTCGCTGCAATCTCGGACTCCCCAACCGCACAGATACTTAAGCCCATCTTCGTCTTGAACAACATAATATAGATCACGATGATCAGCACGATAGCAAAATAAGTCACAATACTCTGTCCGCTGATGCAGCTCAGGATCGGGATATTCTTGATGACAGGAATATTAATCATTTCCAGCTTACTAATCTTGTCCGGCGTGTAAGCTCCCTGCACCCCGAACATCGCCCGTAAGAGATATGAGGTCAGCCCCGCGCCCAGCATGTTCATGGCGATACTGGCTATAATATTATCCGCCTTGAACCTTGTTACAAACAGGGCGAACAACGCGCTGTACAAGGCGCCGATCAGCATCGCTCCGATCAGTCCTGTCCAAACACTTCCACCTGTAAACTGCACAACTGCAATGGCGGCAAATGCGCCTACCAGTGAGAAACCTTCCAGCGCGATGTTGAAAACGCCTGCCCGCTGGCAGAGAAGACCGCCTAAGGCCATCAGCATCAAAGGAGTGGCAATTCGTATCATCGATGCCAATGTATCAGAAATAACTGCTAAATTCATCCTATTTACCTCCTTCACTTGCCGGTGTCTTTTTGGCTGCTTTTTTCTTTAACTTCGGGAGCAGGAACTTCGCACTGATTGTAATAAATATAATTGCCGTTACGATTTCTGTTACCGCTGACGGCACATCTGTGATACGTTCCATATTGATTCCGCCGTTCTTCAGGGCGCCGAAGAAAATACCAGAGAACAGCACGCCGATTGGATTGTTATTTGCCAGCAGTGATACTACGATTCCGTCAAATCCAAAATCAGGGTTAAAGCCCGCCAGAAGCCTGTGCTGTACCGCTGTCACCTCAACCGCTCCGACAATCCCCGCGATAGCTCCGCTCATCGCCATGACCTGAAGGATCGTCTTCTTTGGCTTCATTCCGGCGTATTTCGCCAGGACCGGGTTAGAGCCGACTACCTTAATCTCGTGCCCAAAGGCCGTCCTAAAGAAAATAAATGTTAAAATAATCATAACTATGATTGCTATGTAAAACCCGATATTTGCAGAGGAGGGCTCGAAATACGAAATACGCGGAAGCCATGTATTTTCTTTCAAAATAGCGCTGGCATTGAGATTCGTCCCAGCCTCCGGGTCACGCAATGGGCCCGTTACCAGATATTCTACAAATAATACTGCGATAAAGTTTAAAAGCAGTGTCGATACCACTTCGTTCGTGTTCAGGAACACCTTCATCAGCGCCGGTATCATTGCAAACAACGCTCCTGCCAGCATGGCGGAAAGGAAGATAAGCACCAGCGCCGCCAAATGGTTCATTGATTCCGGGATATTTACTGCTACCGCCGTTGCTGCCGCCGCCCCCATATAGAGCTGCCCGTCCACACCAAGGTTGAAAACCTCTGCCTTGTAAGTTACGCAGATTGCAAGGCCGGAGAGAATCAGGGGTGTCGCCCAGCGGATCGTGCCGGCGATATCCAGGGTCAACCCGTCCATAATTCCGTTTACAATCGCCAGTGGCTCGTAACCGGAAGCTGCCAGGAAGATTGTTGCAAGAATCAGCGCAATAACAATCAGACTGACCTGTTTTCCTACGACGCCCAGTGCGGATAATATTCTGTTGTTTTCTTTATTTTTCATCGTCATCACCGCCTTGTCTCTTTGCGCCTGTCATATAGACTGCAATGGTACGCTCATCTGCTTCTCCACGTTTGAATTCTGCCATAATCTCTCCTTCGTACATTACCAGGATCCGGTCCGACAGAGAAAGTATCTCGTCTAATTCCGCGCTGACCAGCAGCACGCCCCGGTTAGAGTCCCGCACTTCTATGATTTTATGATGGATTGATTCGATGGCTCCGATATCCACCCCGCGGGTAGGCTGTGCCGCAATCAGCAGATCCGGGTCTGCCTCCATCTCACGCGCAAAGATCACCTTCTGCATATTTCCACCGGAAAGCGTCCCCAGTTTATAATCGGAATCCGGCGTCTTAACGTCAAAGTTTTTGCACAGATCCTCCGACAAATCGTGAAGCTTTTTGTTGTCCAGAATGCCGCCCTTGCAGTATGGCTTCTGATAGTACCTGTTCAGGATCAGATTGTCTCTGATGGTACAGTTGACCGCGCTGCCCATCTTCAGCCGGTCCTCCGGGATATGGGACATGCCGCCTTCTCTACGCTCGCGTACATTCTGCGCCGTTACATCTTTGCCCTCGAAGATAACCTGGCCGCCCGTGGGCTTTAGCATGCCTGAGACAACCTCGATCAGTTCTGTCTGCCCATTGCCTTCTACGCCTGCAATACCCACAACCTCGCCCCTGGATACATGGAAGCTGATCCCATTCAGTGCCGGAAGCCCTCTCTGGTTCAAGGCACTTACGTCCCTGACTTCCAGTACCTCTTCTCCTGGCTGGTACGCCTGCCGTTCAATCTCCAGGTTTACTTTTCTTCCGACCATCATATCGGAAAGCCCCTCCGTATTCGCCTCAGAGGTATCCAGAGTTCCTGTTACAAGGCCTTTTCTCATAACTACAATTTTGTCGGTGATTGCCATGACCTCGCGGAGCTTGTGTGTAATAAAGATGATCGCACAGCCTTTTGACTTCAAAAGCCTAAGCACCTCCAGAAGCTTGTCTGTCTCCGTGGGCGTCAATACGGCTGTCGGTTCATCCAGAATCAGGATTCTGGCTTCTCTGTACAGCGCCTTAATAATCTCCACTCTCTGCTTTTCTCCGACAGACAGCTGGTATATCTTTTCGTCCAGATTTACAGGGAGATCGTAGGTATCCATTATCTTTTGGATCTTTTCCTTTGCTTCTTTTGTATCAATCAACCCATTTTTAGTTGGTGTCTTTCCTAAAATAATATTCTGTAAAACACTTAAATTGGGCATCAGCATGAAATGCTGATGTACCATTCCAATCCCCAGTTTAATTGCCATATTCGGAGACTGGATTCGGACTTCCTTCCCTGACAGCCTGATTACGCCAAGGTCCGGCTCCATCATCCCATACAGCATATTCATCATCGTCGATTTGCCGGCGCCATTCTCGCCGATCAGTCCAAGTATCTCCCCCTCATTCACGCTTAAGGATACATTATCATTCGCCACAACGCCGGGGAAGAATTTCGATATATTCAACATTTCAACCGCTACTGCCATATTATCCTTCCTTTTCTGGCAACAGGCCAGGCAGACCTGAACTGTTACCTTTTCTGCTCATCCACCATAGATTTGGTCTTTTCGTATCTATACCTGATTTTTCTTCACGCTCAGTTTTACTTCGCCTGTTTCATCCCACTCTTTGAGTATTTTCATCGCTTCGGCCGCTGCCAGACATGCCTTCTCTTCTCCGCCATTGTCGCCCCAGCGGTCCAGCACCCTGTTGGAAATTACGGAAAGAACCGCTCCCATCCTCATTTCGTGCAGATAACCTACCACGAACTGTCCGGAGGTCTCCATCTCGATGTTCGTCACACCGGCAGTCTGCAGATCCGGGATAATCTTTTCTGCAAAGGAAGGCCAGTATCCGCTTCCATCCTCATTCAGGGGACGTCCCTGTCCGATGTAGAAAGAGCCGACCGTGTAATCAAGGCCCAGTCCGTAACGGAATCCCAGACGCTCGCATGCCTCCATAAGGGCCATGACCACATAGGTATTTGCAAACGCCGGAAATTCGGGCTCTACATAAGTGGCAGAGGTTCCGTCTTTTCTGACACAGGCAACCGGGATGATCAGATCTCCCAGATCGAACTGCGGTACAATACATCCCGTCGTCCCCACACGGATGCAGGTGTGCACGCCCAGTGTGTTCAGCTCGTGAAGGCAGATCTCGGAACTTGGCCCGCCGATGCCTGTGGAAGTGCACGCCATATCCATCCCTTTATATTTTCCCGTAACTGTTTTATATTCCCGATAGGATGCGACTTCCTTCACATCCACCCAATTTTTCGCAATTTTTAAAGTTCTTTCCGGAGCGCCCGGCAGAATCACGTACGGCGGGACATCCCCTGGTTTGAGCTGTAGATGATATACCCCTTCGTTCTCTGCCTTTGGTGCGGATGCTTTGTTCATGTTTTCTTCCATAATGATTGACTCTCCTTTAACAATGCTTCGTTTATCTGTTTTATTATCTTACAGAAGCCGCCCTGTTTAAGCTGCCTGTAACTGCAGCTTAAGGGGCAGCCTCTGCCGATTTCGTTTTATTCTGCTGAAGATTTAATTTTTTCCCAATTCGGCACGTCAGTATTGAATGGAATTTCTAAGGAGCCGTCCTTAATCTGTTCTTCCAGTTTCTGTGCCTCTTCAATCGCTGCTTTCATTACATCTTTATACTCGTCGTTACTGTCTGCGAATCTGTTGAATGAATCCCAATCCATAAAGTATCCGCCGTTTGTCAGGTCACGGATTCCGTGCTCTCCGCCAGGATATTCTCCATTCTCCAGCATTTCAATTGCTTTGTATACGGTGTCTCCAAATCCAATGCCTTCAATGCCATAGAACCCATCGTATGTATCATAGTAATCGCTGATCTCACCTGCACACAGGATGCCTGCTTCTTTACATGCCTCAACTACGCCTGCATTCGAAGCGCCTGAGTCTGTCTGGATGACATCGCAGCCTTTTGAGATCATTGCGCTCGTTACTTCTTTTGCCTTCGCCGGATCTTCATAGCTTCCTACATAAGAAAATTCAACAGTGGCATCCGGATTGGCCGCCTTTACACCCATCATAAAACCATTGCCTTCCGCATTTGGCGTCGGCTCCTCTGCGCCTACAACAAAGCCTACGTGATTCGCTTTTGTCAGTTTTCCGGCAATATATCCGCCAAGGTAGAAAGCGCCTTCGCCGTGAAATTCCGTATCCCATACATTTTCATACTTTTCACTGCCGTCATTGATGGTCTGGAAGATTGCCGCATACTTGGTATCCGGATATTCCTTTGAAACAAGCTTTGTTGCGTCTGTCATGTAGCCGTATGTAGTTACGATCAAGTCATAACCTGCCTTGGACATTGCACGCACGTCTTCTTCGAATTTGGAAGCCTCCGCAGACTCCAGCTTTTTAATCTCAACTCCAAAGTCCTCTGCCGCCTGATCCGCGCCTTTTGCGAGGTCATCCATGGAGGCTTTGTCGCCGAACTTCTGGTTTACAACAAGCGCAACCTTTAACTGCTTCGTTCCCCCATCATCTTTCCCGTCTGAGGCCGCAGGTTCGTTTTTCTTTCCGCATCCTGCCACAAGTCCAATCACCATCACTGCTGCCAGCATAACTGCCAATACTCGTTTTTTCATAATATGTTCCTTCCTTTTCTTTTTTCTATGAAGAAAGTGCCCTTCCTACTTTTTCCGAAGTCTTCTGCACTTTTTCCATGACATCCTTTACGTCTATTGTCTGCAATACCCCATCCGCTACTACATGCCTTCCGTCCACAAAAACATCCGTTACGTCACGGCCTGTTGCATTATAGATAAGAGCGGACGTTACCGTCTCCATTTCCCCCAGAAGCATCGGCTGCATATGGGGAGCTCTAGTCTCGATTAGAATAAAATCTGCCTTCTTCCCTGCTTCGATGGTTCCATAGTCGTTTTCCAGTCCAAAGCATTTTGCCCCGTTGATTGTCGCCATATCCAGAATATCCGTCTTCTTCAGACTGCGGATTCCTTTGTGGATCGTATGGAGCAGGGACATCCCTTTCATTTCCCGGAAAATATCGTTAGAGTTGTTCCACATTGCCCCGTCTGTACCCAGGCATACGGTAACGCCCCACCTGACCATCTCCGGAATTGGCGCGATGCCGTCCTGAATCTTCATCTCGCACAGCGGCGTATTCACTACCTTTGTATCCGTCTGTGCAAGCTGTATTACCTCGTCTTCGGAAGCGTAGACGACGTGGGAGCCGATTACGCCCGGATTCAGCAGCCGGTTCTGATGCAGATATGCAATCGCCGTCCCATGGTACTTCTCTTTTACAATCTCCTGCCGCCATGTGTTCTCCGCTAAATGGCAGGTAAGCAATATCTTGTGCCGGTCTGCGATCGCCTGAATCCTTTTCAGCCTCTCCGTATCATAGTCTTCTTCCGAAATCCCACCCAGTACAGGAACAAAATCATTCTCTTTGCACACTCTGATAAACTCTGTAAGAAATTGTTCTGATATAAGCTCATCCGGTTTCTGAAAATCTACCCGGACATCCTCCGCCAGAGCTCCTCTGATACCAACCTCCTTCATCGCACGGACAGAATCTTCTTTAAGCCCCCAGTACATATTTTCCATGATAAATGTGGTACCGGAAAGCAGCGCCTCACAGTAGGTGAGCTGCCGGGAATAGAACCTGTCCTCGTCGTCAATCAGGGTATAAAACCACCCGGTATCAGCAAACTTATGGTTTTGCTCCAGCAAAGTCATATCATCCCCCAGCCCTCGCGCCAGTGTCATGTCCCCGTGGCAGTGCCCGTTGACAAGTCCGGGCATCAGGATCTTTCCATCGGCATCCAGCCAGACCTCACAGTCTTCCTTTTTTAGTTTTCCTTCCATAACGGCCGCAATCCTGTCCCCGGACACGCCTACCGAACCGATAAACGGCCGGTACCGGTTTTGCGCCGAGACAATAACTGCCCCGCTGATACCTATTTCATACTTCATATACCCACCCTACTGTGCCATTCTGTAAATTGCTTCCACATCATCGGCATTCAGAACCTTCAGCCCACCGATATTGCCGAACCTGCATGCATCTTCTGCCATCTTCCGGAACTTCTCATCGCTTTCGACTCCGATTTCCTTTAATGTCACGGGAGCGCCCATGGATTGGAAAAATTCCTTCAATCTGCGGATTCCCTCCAAAGCGGTCTTCTCCTGGTCATAAAAATCTATCTCAACGTCAAACACGCGGTTCGCAAACTGTACGAATCTCGGAAGGTTTTCTTTGTATACGTACGTCGCCCAACATGGAAATAACACGGATAGGGTCGAACCATGTACCGCATTATACTGCGCGCTCAGCTGTGCGCCGATCGTATGCGTCGCCCAGTCCTGATTCCTTCCGGCTGCAAGAAGCCCGTTGTGTGCTACAATAGCCGTCCACATGAACTCTGCCCTGGCATTGTAATCATCCAGGTTCTCCATCAGCGCTCTGGCATTGACCAGAATTGCCTTCATAACACCTTCACACATATAGTCTGTCAGATGCACATCCACAGAGCTTGAAAAATACCGCTCCAGTACATGGGAAAACATATCGATAATGCCAAATACGGTCTGTCTTTTCGGTATCGTCAGCGTCAGATCGGGATTCATTAAGGTGAATGAAGGCCTTAAAAAATCTGCCATGACATCCGCGCTCTCGCCTGTTTCCGGATTATTCAGCACGCTTCCATTGCTGCCTTCGCTTCCTGTCGCCGGAAGTGTCATGACTGTGCCTACCGGAAGCGCCTCAGCCGGAACGGCCTTCTTGCTGTAAAAATCCCACACATCGCCGTCATACTTTGCCCCCAGGGCAACTGCCTTAGCCGTGTCAATGACGCTGCCGCCCCCAACTGCCAATACGCAGCCGATCTGATGCTCCTTACAAAGCGCTGCGCCCTCCCGGACCAGCCCGACCTTCGGATTCGGTTCTACCCCTGGCAGCTCATAATACGTAACCTGCGCCGCCTCCAGAGCCTTAATAATCCTTGCGTGGAGCCCGGACTTATACATATAACCGTCCCCGTAATGAACAAATAACACTTTATCAGATATCTTCTTAACTTCCTGCCCGCAAAGCTGATCTGCATCCTTGTCCAGGATAAACTTCGTGGGTGACATAAATTCAAAACTATCCATATTTCCTACCTTACCTTTCTATCTCCTTCAGAAAAGAGGTACCCGCCTGAAATTCATAGCCAAAATATTCTGCAACGGTCGCCGCAATGTCTGAAAAGGTACTCCTGGTTCCTATATCGATTCCTGCTTTCAGCCGCTTCCCGTATAAGACAATCGGAATATACTCCCTTGTATGATCTGTTCCCGGCGTTGTCGGGTCACATCCATGATCCGCCGTGATCAGGAGAATATCATCTTCCTTCAAAAGGCTGACCATCTCAGGTACAAAGGTATCAAAATACTCCAGCGCCTCAGCATATCCCTGCGGATTATTGCGGTGTCCGTAAAGCATGTCAAAATCAACCAGATTCACAAATAAAAGCCCGTCAAATCCTGTCTTCAGATAAGACAGGGCAGCCTGTATACCTTCTCTGTTGTTCTTCGTGTGATTGATCTCCGTCAGGCCTCGCCTGTTGAAAATATCTTCAATCTTCCCGACGCCGATCACGTCTTTCCCCTTCTCACTCAGGAGGTCCAAAACTGTATACCCCGGCGGGTCTACGGAAAAGTCTTTGCGGTTTTCCGTGCGGTAATAATTACCGCTTTCGCCGGTAAACGGCCTGCAGATCACACGGCTTACCGTGTCATCCCCTGTGAGGAGCTTCCTGGCAATCCGGCAGATCTCATACTGTCTCTCTAAAGGGATGATACTCTCATGCATCGCAATCTGCATCAGGCTGTCAGCCGATAGATATACGATCGGATACCCGGTCTTTACATGCTCATCTCCCAGCACTTTGATGATCTCGGTACCGGACGCCGGATAATTCCCAATCACCTTCGTCCCAATCCGCCGCTCCAGCTCCTCTATAATCCGCGGCGGAAAAGATTCCCCAAATACTTTGAACGGCGTCTTCACGGTCAGCCCGGCAATCTCGAAATGTCCATTCGTTGTATCCTTTGCCTTTCCCAACTCTGCTGCTTTTCCGAAGCACCCTTTGGGAGCCCTGATCCCCGTAAGTCCTGTTCCCTCGATATTATACAACCCAAGCTGCTTTAAATTCGGGATATTCAGCCCTTCTCTGTACTCGTCCACATGCTTCAGCGTATTGGTTCCTGTATCTCCGAACTCTGCCGCATCCGGAAGCTCTCCGACCCCTACGCTGTCCAGCACGATAATTGTAAAACCTGGCATGGCTTCCTCCTATTCTGTCGCTTCATCCAGAAGACCCGGGCCATTGCCTTCTTCCCAGGCAAACACTTCCCATACATTTCCTTCAAAATCCTGAAAATAAGCCGCTCTGGAGCCAAAACCATAGGTGGTCGGTTCCTTGATGCAGTTTACCCCGTTGCCAATCAATTCTTCTGCTATATCGTCTACGTCCTGCAGAGCGGGAACCTTCACAGCCATCATAAAATGATGTCCGTCCCCATCGATATAGGTATGGTCCACCACTTCGCACAGCCCCTTTTTATCCCAGAGCGTAACCGCCGTCCCATGGAATTCAAATTCCGCATAATTGGCATGCTCAGGGTCCGGCTGAAGTCTCTTTACTTTGAACCCGAACTTTTCTGTGTAGAATTTAAGCGCTCCCTGAAAATCTTTTACAAATAAGCAGATATCATTTAACTTTGTCAGCATTTCTAACTTACTCATGTGCCTGATACACCTCCATCCATGTAGCAGTTCAGACATGCCTGAACTGTTACGCATCTATTCCTTTCTTACCCGGTATCTGTCCGGAATCAGGAACAGATACGCTGAAAATCTTGCCTTCCAGCCATTTCCGAAACACGATGCTCGTCCAGCCGGACAGCAGCCCTAATATACAGTATAGAAGTACAATCCCTGCGGACTGCCACATTTTGATACCTTCAACATAGCTGTTAACTCCGAAAAAGGCGCCCGCCCCGACAAAGAATACGGCAACATTACTGATACACCACGGGGCAAATTCAAAATACATCATAAAGGGAACCACAATCAACGCCACCAGCGGTACCGTCAAAAGCTTCAGATCCGGTAAAACGGCCGACATCCCAATCATAATCACTGCAAACAGAATCCCCAGGACATACCCGCAGAATCCCTTTACGGCGCCCTTCACACTGCTTCCCAGCAGAAAGTAAAGCGCCCAGCCCTGAAACGCGATAAACACAAATCCACTGTGGCCGCCAGATACAAGATGCGTACCGATCACCTGGTCCACCAGCTGAAGCAGAAAAGACTGGATTCCCACAAAAATCGCAAATATTAGATACTGGCTTTTCTTCATTTCTCCTCCTGCCCGCTTTTTAACGCAATCCTGTCCAGTGCCTCCCGGCGCAGACAGCGGGTGCTATAAATTGGCGTATTTACGCCGGGAGATCCAAAAAAGAGGCGCCCGAGTCTGCCCCTGGTGCCCCTTCAATAAACTACTTCTCACCATTCGCAGCGTTCATGAATCTTCTCTGATATGTAATAATTTGCGGTGCCGATGTATTCTGTGCTAAGTAACTTGGTTCTGTCGTAATTACAATCCTGTCCGTCATATCCTTGAACTCATCTTCTGTCATCAGTTTGTCAAGCTCCGGATACATTCTGGAACCTTCAATACTGCAGATGATCAGCCTGGTGTCCTCCAGATTAGAATTCCGAAGCATCCGTAAGTTATGCCTTACGCCGTCCATGCCGTCGAATCCCTCGTGTTCGTTGATCTTTCTATATTCAACTGTCTCTCTTGCCATCTTTTCAACCAGACGCAGATCCGCATCCTGGTCATTCTTGGAGAGGAAGTCCCATTCGATCATAAAGCTGCGCAGCGCCTGCAAAAATCTGTCATCGTATGTGGTCTGGTATGCATTCAGAAGTCCATTAATATAGGTTGTAACACCAAAGCGCTGGCGCACAAAGCTATTGATAAAATATGGTTTTGCCTGCAGCGCCATACCCGTCTGCCACGGCTCAAACATCAACGTGTAGTTTACCCTGAATCCATGCTCCTTCATCTTCAGCGCAAGGTTGTGGCCGTAAAGATAGTCCTTCGTAGCCGCCTGATTCCAGCGTGTGGAAAGCTTCTTGTCTCCCACAAGCAGTTCGTTTACATTCCCTGCATTTACCGGTCCTGTATGAGGTATTTTAAGAACCATCCGATAATCCGAGAACATCTCTCTGAATTCCTCTGCCTCCTCAAGTATCTGTTCAAAATCGGCAAATGGATTATTCACCTCAACACTGATATCGCATCCTGGTCCGAGAATATTAGCAATCTCACTCATAACCTCGTTCCTGGTCTTAAACTTATGCCCCACATTTGCCTGCGGATTATTGATGAACAGGTCATAGATAATCCCCGGATTGCAGGTCAGGTTCCCAATGAGGTGTTTGATCGGCTCGACTTCATATGGATTGGCTGTATCTGCCGAATAGATGAACTTGGTCGGTCTTCTTAGTCCATTTTTATCATACGATATATTTCTGACCAAATCTATCTCCAATATCTGGTTCTCTTTCATATTATATTCAATCTTGAATCCCGCCGGCGTCTCGCCTTCCGGAACCTTGAACAAGTCGATGACATCCCTGAATCTGTCGCTTACACCGATATAACGTATTCTTTTCAACAGGAATTCATATTCCTCAAGACTGATATTCTGATGGAGTGCTCTTCTAACATAGCCTTCATCATTTGATACGATCTGAATCTCTCCTCCCACAAGAGAGGCTAAACTGTAATTCACTGTCTGCATAACACCCTCCACTATTTCAATTCTTCCAGATATTTGCTGTATTCCTCGACAAGCTTGCCTGCGCTTCTTGTTCCTACCAGGCTGACACCCATATGTTCAAACATGTGAAGGACTGCCGGCATGGTAAATGTTCTCGGCACTCCGGAAACTTTAATCTTCGTATCTCCGGAAAGATTCTCTTTCATGATCTTAACCTGATCCAAAGTCGGGAATGCCTGTGATCCGGTAGCTGTCTTTACATATGTAACACCGCACTCACAGCAGATCTTCGTCAGCTCTGCTATCTCTTCATCAGTCAAGAATCCAACTTCGAAGATCAGCTTTGTATCACAGCCCTCGCCGCAGATCCTTACAAACTCGCTGATCTCATGGCGTACAAGCTCATAGTTTTTATCTTTTACAGCTCCGATGTTCACTACCATATCGCAGGCAGTACATCCAAGCTTTACCATCTCTTCTAATTCAAATAATTTTGCCTTCGTGCACATCGCGCCATACGGAAAACCAATGACAGCGCTTGGTCCAACATCGCTTCCCTTTAACTCTTCCACAACAAGTTCTCCCCAGCAGGAGTTCACGTTCACCGCATTTACATGATACTTCTTAGCAATATTACATGCTTCGATGATATCTTCCTTCTGTAAATTCGGCGCCAGATATGCTAAGTCTAAATGCTTTGCAAATTCGTTCACTGTCAACATTGTAAATCCTCCTAATAATCCACTTTTCCTTGCTATTATATTGATGCGCATTTTCAATATACTGTTCGTTACAATGTTAATATAACACCCTTATTTTGTTTTGTCAATAACATTTGTTAGTTTTATTTCACTTATTGTTCACTTTCACGCAATATAAATGAGTATACTTTAACATTTATTTAAACAATTTGTTCATTATATAACATTTCATGCCATTTTTACACTTTCCGTTAAAGTCCCGAATACTTTTGCATAATCTATAACACAGCTATAGTGTCATTTACGGAATCCCATATAATAAATCTGTTCATTAACCGGCTTAATGCGGTTTACCACATATGTGAAAAAAAGCACTCCTTAGATTAACTCTAAGAAGTGCTTTCATATATTTTTGCTCCACCTTCACCTTTTCGCCTGAAATTCGTTATGCTTTATAACAATGCATCATACTTTATATAATTACTGGCAAATGAATAATAATACCAGGATTTTCAGCTTTTTCCAAGCGGAAAATTAGCTCTTAATACAGCTTCGCTCCTGCCGGAATTCTATCATCCACCATCAGAAGGTTCAGTCCTTCATGACCATCTTCCTCGTGTACTGCTGAGATTAACATTCCGCAGGAATCAATTCCCATCATGGGTCTTGGCGGCAGGTTTGTGATTGCGATACAAGTCTTACCTACCAGGTCTTCCGGCTCATAATATTCGTGAATTCCGCTTAAAATCACGCGTTCTTTGTCTGTACCGTCATCCAAAACGAACTTCAGAAGCTTCTTGCTCTTCGGTACAGCTTCACAGGATATTACCTTTACAGCTCTGTAATCAGACTTTGCAAATGTATCAAAATCAACAAATTCTTCAAACAGCGGCTCAATTCTTACATTAGAAAAATCAATTTTTTCAGCCTTTTTTTCCTCTGGCTTGTCCTCTTCCTTCCCTGCCTTTTCCACCTTCTTAGAAGCATCGCTTCCGCCCAGTGTCTTCATGGTCGGGAACAGCAGTACATCACGTATAGCCGCCGAATCCGTCAGCAGCATACACATCCTGTCGATCCCGAATCCAATCCCTCCTGTAGGAGGCATCCCGATCTCCAGCGCATTGAGAAAGTCTTCATCTGTCGTATTGGCTTCCTCATCCCCCTGTGCCAGCAGTTCTTCCTGCGCTTTGAATCTTTCCCTCTGATCAATCGGATCATTCAGCTCAGAGTATGCGTTTGCCATCTCCCAGCCATTCATGAAGAATTCGAATCTTTCTACATAGTCCGGATTCTCCGGTTTCTTCTTTGTAAGCGGTGAGATCTCAATCGGGTGATCCATAACAAATGTGGGCTGCACCAGATGTTCCTCAACAAATTCCTCAAAGAACAGGCTCAGGATATCACCCTTTTTGTGCCTGTCTTCAAATTCTATGCCCTTTTCTTTCGCAAGTGCTTTTGCTTCTTCTGTTGTTTTAATCTCATTAAAATCGATGCCCGCATATTTTTTAACGGCATCAATCATCGTGATTCTCTCGAACGGCTTGCCGAGATCCATCTCAACACCATTATAAACGATTGTTGTTGTGCCCAGGACTTCCTGTGCCACATGACGATAGAGATTCTCTGTCAGATCCATCATGCCATGATAATCTGTATAAGCCTGGTACAGCTCCATCAGCGTAAATTCCGGATTGTGTCTTGTATCAAGACCCTCGTTGCGGAAGACTCGTCCAATTTCATAAACACGTTCCATACCGCCTACGATCAGCCTCTTTAAGTACAGTTCAAGAGAGATGCGGAGCTTGAAATCCTCATCCAGTGCATTGAAATGTGTCTCGAAAGGCCTTGCCGCAGCGCCTCCCGCATTGCTCACAAGCATCGGCGTTTCCACTTCCATGAAGCCTTCTGTATCCAGGTATCTTCTGATGGAACTCAGGATTTTTGAACGTTTGATAAATGTATCTTTTACTTCCGGATTCATGATCAGGTCTACGTATCTCTGACGGTAACGGATGTCCGTATTTGTCAGGCCGTGGAACTTCTCCGGCAGTATCTGCAGGCTCTTGGAAAGCAGTTTGACAGAAGCGGCATGGATCGAGATCTCTCCTGTCTTTGTCCGGAACACTTCACCCACGATTCCCACTACATCGCCTACATCCATCTTTTTAAATTCTTTATACGCATCCTCGCCTACGCTGTCTCTTGCTACATATGACTGGATGTTGCCCTTGAGATCCTGGACATTGCAGAAGGAAGCTTTTCCCATGACGCGCTTGGACATCATGCGGCCTGCGATTGATACGGTTTTGCCCTCCAGCTCCTCGTATTGATCTTTGATCTCCTGGCTGTGGTGTGTCTGGTCATATTTCGTGGTTACAAACGGGTCTTTGCCGTTTTCCTGCAGCTCAGCCAGCTTCTCACGGCGGACCTTCCTCAGCTGATTCAGGTCTGGCTCCTGTGCATTGTTCTGCTGTGCGTTCTTGTTATTTTTCTGTTCGGACACTGTTTTCTCTCCTTCCTTATATATGCGAATTCAGACCTCTTGTAGGTAAGAGGTCTGTCATTTCATTGGTTTATTACATTATTTCAATCCTCAGTTATCTCGTTGACCGGCTGATATCAAGTACCTTATACTGAATCTGCCCGGCCTGTGTCTCTACCTCGACTAAGTCTCCCGCTTTCTTGCCCATCAATGCCTGCCCTACCGGAGATTCATTGGATATCTTTCCTTCCAGACTGTTTGCTTCTGTTGAACCAACAATTTTGAATTCCATTTCCTCATCAAACGTGATATCAAATACTTTTACTTTACATCCTACATTGATTTTGTCGAAGTCTACCTCGTCTTCAACAACGACCTCGGCATTTTTAAGGATGCCCTCCAGCTCTTCGATACGGGCCTCAATATCGCGCTGCTCGTCTTTTGCCGCATCGTACTCTGCATTCTCGGATAAATCCCCCTGCTCTCTCGCTTCCTTAATCTTTGCTGCGACCTCTTTCCGTTTAACGACCTTCAGATTCTCCAGCTCGTCTTCCAGTGCCTTTAGGCCTGCATAAGTAAGTAATCTTTTCTTTGCTTCTGCCATGTTAACTGCTCCTTTTCCTTTCCTTTTCTTTCCTCTTATCGTGTTCTTTCATTTATTAAGCTTTCTTGCTTCTGATCAGCGTTCCTATGCACTGATTCTAATCCTGTTTAAATTTATATTTCACAATTTCAATATTATAACCAATCCCTATAGCGATGTCAAGATATTTTCAAGTTCTTCATACGTCTCTACCTTATTAATGGCATCTCTCAGCCTTGCTGCGCCGTGAAGTCCTTTTACATACCAGGCGACATGCTTGCGCATTTCCCGAATTCCAAGGTACTCGCCTTTGTATTCAAGCTGGAGGGCGGCGTGCCGGAGCATGGTTTTCTTAATCTCCGCAACGGACGGCCTGGGCGGAAGCGTGCCGTTCTGTTCATAGGCTGTGAGCTCGGAAAATATCCAGGGGTTGCCCTGGGCGCCTCTGGCTATCATGACTCCATCACAGCCCGTCTGCTCCCGCATGGCAATGGCCCTTTCCCCCGATGTGACATCTCCATTTCCTATGACCGGAATGGTTACAGCATCCTTTACTTTGCTGATGATTTCCCAGTCCGCCTTTCCGGAATAGTACTGCTCTCTTGTTCTTCCGTGAACTGCGACGGCTGCCGCTCCTGCTTCCTCGATAATTTTCGCAATCTCCACGGCATTCACATGCTGCTCATCAAACCCTTTTCTGATCTTCACGGTTACCGGTTTTTCGATTGCTTTTACCACTGCGCTCACCAGTTCGAATACCAGCTTAGGATTCTTCATCAGTGCGGATCCCTCCCCATTGCGGACTACCTTGGGGACCGGACAGCCCATATTAATATCCAAGATAGCAAATGGACGCTCTTCTATTCTTTTTGCCATCTCACTGACAATTTTGGGATCAGAACCGAACAGCTGCAGAGAGGCGGGCATTTCATCCGGATGGATCTCCAGAAGGCTTTCCGTATTCTTATTGTTATAGAGGATTCCTTTCGCGCTTACCATTTCCATGCAGACAAGGCCGGCTCCCTGCTCTTTGCAGAGCAAGCGAAATGGCAGGTCTGTTACTCCTGCCATGGGTCCTAGTATATAAGAATTCTGTAGCTGTACATTGCCGATTTTCAATTGTTTCATGTCTATTATCTCACTATTTTCTATTTTTATTATAAATCAGACGAAGCCCGTCCAATGTCAGATCCGGCCTGTATGCGTCTATACTCCTGGTTTCCTTCGCAATGATTTTGCCAAGGCCGCCCGTTGCTACTACAGTGGCCTTATCATAGCCGGACTCTTCTTTGATCTTCTCTATAATATACTCAGTCTGACCGATCGCCCCATAGACAAGTCCTGCCTGCATACTGGAGACCGTCTCCTTTGCCAGGATGGACGGCGGCTTTTTGATCTCGATAGCCGGAAGCATGGCAGCTCCGCCCCATAGGGAGCGTCCGGCAGTCTCGATCCCGGGCGCGGTAATCCCCGCTTCAAAAGTCCCCTTCGGCCCGATCAGGTCATAGGTGGTCGCAGTCCCGAAGTCCACAACAATCACCGGCCCGCCGTAGAGCTCATATCCCGCTACTGCGTCCACAATACGATCCGGACCGATCTCCTTGGGATTCTCCGTCACAATCCGGATTCCCGTTTTAATTCCGGCAGAAACAACCAGCGGTTTTACATCCAGATACTTGATGATTCCACTCCCCAATGAGTGCATAATATCCGGTACTACCGAGGCTATAATCACCGCGTCCACATCTGCCGCCTTCACATCCCGGTGCTCCAGTATGCCGCAGATCGTAAAGCCGTATTCATCCGAGGTCCTGGAGCGCTTTGTAGTCATGCGGAAGGTTCCGACCAGTTTATCATGATCGAATACACCTAATGTTATATTTGTATTTCCTACATCAATCGTCAGTAACATCCATATCCTCCCCTAAACAGAATACCTTATAGAACAGTTCCAGCGACTCAAAAAGTTCCGACTTCGTACGCTGGAGTTCCTTGATCTTCAGCACGCTGCCTATCTCATCAAACGTAAAATCATCCTCCCTGTGGTCTACCCGCAGTTCCAGATTTCCCTGCTCGTCGTAAACCACCATCAGCATTCCGCCCACATCCTCTGTGTACAGCACGCACATAATCTGAAGTTCCTGCTGTATGCTTTCCGGGAGTGTCTCGAACTCGGGGTTCAAATAAAACTTCTGCTCGTATGAGCTGGCCCCGCAAAGAACAACTTCCTCTTCCATGATTCGTCCTTTCCTGCAAAGGGGTCTGACCCCTTTGCTTACCATTTTCTGAATATTCTCAAAATTTAGATGTATCCGTACACTCCCCGCACGGATACTTCGCCGGCAAAGATTGCCTCTTCTGTTCCGTCTTTACGGCGTACTAATAATTCGCCTTGTTCGTTTATTCCCAGCGCCACTGCGTTATATTCTTCTTTTCCTCCCAGAATCCGCACTTCTTTGCCGCGGTTAACCAGCAGAGCATTGTATTCTTCACGCATGCTTTCCAGATTCTGGTCTTCGATGAATAAGCCGTAGTATTTCTCAAATTCTTTCATCGTAGATGCTATGATTTCGCTTCGCCTTATCACATGTCCTGTTTCCAGGCGGAGGGATGTTGCCTTATCCCGTATTTTCTCCGGAAGATATTCCATGTTCACATTGATTCCCACACCGATTACTACGTGATTAATAAAGTCAATCTCTGTACTCATTTCCGTCAGAATGCCAACCAGTTTCTTCCCATTCAGGATGATATCATTCGGCCATTTAATCTGAACATTCAAACCGGTGCATTCCTCGAGGCTCCTGGCAACGCTCAAAGCCATTACCAAAGTCAGCATAGGCGCTTTCACCGGCGGAATCTCCGGCCGGAGCAAAATTGACATATACACGCTGCTGCCCGCCGGTGACTCCCATCCTCTGCCGCGGCGCCCTCTTCCGGCGCTCTGCTGGCCGGCCGTGACCAGGGTTCCGTGGGGGGCTCCCTCTTCTCCGAGTTGTTTTGCCCGGATGTTGGTGGAATCCGTTGTATTATAATAGTAGACTTTCTGTCCTGCCCACTCGGTGTCGATCATGCTGGCGAGCTCTTCTCTGGAGATAATATCCGGACTCTCCACAATATGATAGCCGCGGTTTCGAACGGCTTCTACCTGATAGCCCTCTTCTTTCAGCTGATTGATTGCCTTCCAGACAGCGGTCCGGGAAACTCCGAGCTTCTCACACAACTGCTGGCCGGACACATAATCATTACTTTCACGCAGCATTTTTAATATTTCTGCTTTCAAAACTTCACCCCGAATTCAAACGGAGGGCATGGGGTCAGCCCCCTTTGCAAAGGGGTCTGACCCCTTTACCCTCCGTTTTCTGAATATTCTTAAAATTCTCCCAAAGTCGCAACCATAACTGCCTTGATGGTATGCATTCTATTTTCTGCCTCGTCAAATACTTTGGACTGCACGGACTCGAATACTTCATCCGTAACTTCCATATCTGTGATGCCGAACCTTTCTCCCATTTCTTTTCCGATCTTTGTCTTCAGATCGTGGAATGCCGGCAGGCAGTGCAGGAAGATTGCGCCCTCGCCTGCATTTCCCATAATTTCTTTTGTTACTTTATATGGGGAAAGTTCTTTAATACGCTCTTCCCATACTTCGTCAGGCTCACCCATAGATACCCAGACATCTGTGTAGATTACATCCGCATCTTTTGTCCCTTCCATGGCGTCCTCGGTCAGTGTGATTGTTGCTCCTGACTCTGCCGCATATCCTCTGCAGACTTCAACCAGCTCCTGGCTCGGGAAATATTTTGCCGTGGTGCATGCTACAAAGTGCATCCCCATCTTTGCACATGCGATCATCAGGGAGTTGCCCATATTGTATCTTGCATCTCCCATATATACCAGCTTGATTCCTTTTAATTTACCGAAATGCTCCCGGATCGTTAGTAAGTCTGCCAGCATCTGAGTCGGATGGTACTCATTTGTCAGGCCGTTCCATACAGGGACTCCTGCATATTTTGCCAGTTCCTCCACGATCTCCTGGCCGAAACCGCGGTATTCGATGCCGTCATACATTCTTCCCAGCACTCTTGCGGTATCCTCGATGCTCTCCTTTTTCCCGATCTGCGATCCACTGGGATCCAGGTAAGTGGAACCCATTCCCATGTCGTGCGCCGCCACCTCGAATGCACAGCGCGTTCTGGTGCTTGTCTTCTCAAAAATAAGGGCCACATTCTTTCCTTTATAATAATCCACAGGCACCCCGTTTTTCTTCTTCTCTTTCAGATCTGCCGCAAGGTCAAGCAGATAAGTAATCTCTTCCGGGGTAAAATCCTTCAGCGTCAAAAAGTTTCTTCCTTTTAAATTCATTGTGTTATCCCTCCCTATATTCATAAGTACATGTGTAAATCTCGGCAGATGAATCTTGTCGGCAAGCGCTTCATACCGTTCGGCCGTCAGGTTGTATAATTCATCCGTCGTATAGATCTGATACTTGGGAATACGCATCTGCTTCGCGCTCGCCTCCAGCATCGCCATATACAAAGCCTTTACGGTAAATGTCAGCGGCAGCTTCAGCACGAACGCCATTTCCGCTTTTTCTATCTCCGTGATATCCGCCAGCTGTTCCTCAAACCAGCCGTCCTCATGGGTCTGTACTACATAATAAATAAATCCTTCCAGGCCATAAAGCATACGCTTTGCATCAAAATAACCGATTTTCAGATTCTGCCGGCTCCGCTTACTCTCAAAATCTATAATACTGCCCAGTCCAACCCGCGGACCAATCTGATACTTCTCAGCCCCTTCGGGCAGCTTCACTCTGGGCTCTCTGCCGGGCCCGTAAATACGGATCTCAATAATATCAGTATATCCCCGTTTGACCAGGGACTTCAGCGGCACATTATTCACCACGCCGCCGTCAATATATCTCTTCCCATGCAGCTTTTCATTCTTAAATCCCAGCAGGTACGCACTTGCGAGCAGAAAATCTTCCAGCATCCCTTCCGGGATATCATCCAGGCTCAGATCCAGTTCTTTAAAATCCGTCAAAGAAAATGTCAGAAGAAAGAATTCTTTCCCGGAACTGCGGATCTTCTCCTCATCAATCACTTCATGAATCAGCTTCCTCAGCGGAGTTACATCCACACCGCCATCCGACAGCCGCTTCCAGATCTCTGCGATCACTTCCGTAAACTTGTTCTCATGGCTGAACAGACGCTCCATCCAGTCATCATCCACATCCATCACCTTGGAAAATGTCATACCGGTCCATATCTTTTCCGCATTCTCGACATCATCCATGCAAATAAGCGCTCCGTTCAAAGCGCCCACCGATGTACCCGCAACCGCATTCACCTTCACGCCTGCCTCTTTCAACGCCTTCCAGGCCCCGATCTGATAGGCCCCTCTGGCTCCTCCTCCGTCAAGTACAATCCCATATTCCTTCGATAAGTCCAGTAATGGTTCCATATGCTCACCTCGATTTATGTTAGTATACTATATCCCGGACCTAAATTGCAACTTTCTATAAAAAGTTGGCGGAAATCTTTGTTGTGGGAGGGACGCTAAAAAACCGGGAAGCCTGTAGCAGGGCGGGGGGAGCGTATTGATTCGGTTGGTGATCCGTAAAACCTCCAGTAATTAGCTATCGGTATTATGAGAAATTTTGCTTTTTTTATAATATGCTTATAAATGTAAAGACTATCCCTTTTTTGCGTCCCCTATATCATTTTCTTTGATTTCGTTTCTAAAATAGTATTGCAGCGCCTCCCCCATATATCTGGATGCCCCGGCCCCATACCGTTTATCTATCGCTTCTATTAAGGATTCTTTATGGAGGTACCAGTCAATCATCATCTCCCAATAGTGCTCCCCCTGATCTACATCCGGCATGGTCTCCTGCCCCAGCTTTATAATCTCATCTAATATACTCTGCACTTCTTCCGACTTCGGGTCTTTTGTTATATCCTCATATAGTTTTGCATTCAGGGCCTCGTTTTTTTCTATATATCCATTCTTTTTTATCTGCTCCATCTTTTCCATATTCTCAGAAAAGTGCTCCAAGCTGTGCTTCATGGCTGCCGTATATTTTGCAACGCTTCCATACTGTTTGATTGCCATTTCCGCAATCTGGACTTCGTCCGCTTTCATTTTACTTATGAATTTATCGAACTCTTCTACGCTTCCCCAATGCCTGACTACTTCTTCTGTATTTTCCTGCTTAAAATCTTCCAGCATTTGTATATATTCACTTAAATCAAATTCTTCAAAACTCATACATGATTCTCCTTTTTCCAGCTTTTCAAGCAGGCTTAAAAGCTTCGTTAGCCTGTCGCGTTTTACTATCAGCAGTTCTTTCTGCTTTTTAAATGCTTTGAGTTTATCATAATGCGGATCTTCCATGATGGCTTTTATATCCTTCAACGGAAAGTCCAATTCCTTAAAAAACAAAATCTGCTGCAGGGTTTTCAACGCTTCATCGTCATATAGACGATAGCCTGCATCGGTTACTTTTGTTGGTTTGAATACACCTATTTCGTCATAATACTGCAGTGTCCTTACACTGATGCCAGACAAACTGGCAACCTCTTTTACAGTTCTTATCGTAATCAGCTCCTGTCTTACCGCTGTACTATTACATTATTATTCAGCGTTTTTAGTTAAACTGCATAAACGTCAGTACACGGTGTTTATAAGAATATATAGTTTGTTCGTCTGCCGGCTGTGACTGTCTTCTATATTTCTTTTATTTCATAGTACACTATCACGCAGCGTAAGAGTCAATAGTTTTTTCTTTTACCAAATCACCGTTTGTTACTATTCACAGTCGATTAGGGCATGACAAATAGAGCGGGTGTCATTTCCGCTTGATTTTTCATATTTGAATCGAC
>NZ_WKZK01000061.1:0-31756 GCF_009680135.1 Eubacterium sp. BIOML-A2 | reverse complement strand
GCATTCACTGAGAAATCTTGATGATTTCTCAGTGAATGCCGCCGGGCTATACGCTTCTGCTTTTTTACCGTTAGTACTTCCAGCCGCGCACTTAGAAGCCCCCGGAAACTGTCAGGTGTATCCGGGAAGGCTGCTCGCATCATGGCGTTAAATGATCCTCTACATGGTAGCTCTCTGGCGGGAGAGGCGGATGTGGCCTGGTTGAAGCGGACATTTGTATCAGTGTTAGGCAGCTTTTGGTTAGGAAAGGAAAATTATCAAGACACAACAAAAAAAGCGTTCCTATAAGTCGGACACGCTCCCCAGCCATTCCCGTTCAGAAACCCATCTGATTTGAGTACACAAGCAGATGCAGGCACACATGGGGCGGAAAGGCTTCTGGATGCGGGTTAGGGGGAGTTAAGGGAAAAAACAGAAAAACCGGGACAAAATGCGTGATTCCGAATCACGCATTTTCCTGTACCCAGCGCGTGAAATCCATCAGGATTTGACGTGATGTGTGCAGGTTGTTCCGGTTTTTCTGTTTTTTCCCTTTACTCCCCCTTACCCGCAAACACAGTCTTTCCGCCCCATGTGTGCCTGCATCTGCGACCCCCCTGCCACTCAACTCCAGATTTTCAAGTCATAAATTTGAGATGGGGACATATATTGTTTAAAGAGGTGGACAAGATGAATACAGCCAACAGAAAACAGCAGGTCCTGCAGGTGCTTGCGAAACCGGTCCGGTCTGCCGTTGAGGCGGAAGGGCTGGATTTTGAAAAGGTACAGGAGATCCGGATGCGGATTGGTAAGCCTCTTATTCTGGTTTATGACAATGAGGAAAGGCTGCTTCCTTCGGGAGAGCCTGCGGGGTACCTGATCACCAAGGAGGAGATACGTGAGACGCTGGAATATATCAGCCACTATTCACTGTATGCATATGAACATGAGATGAGACAGGGATTTATTACAATTGAAGGAGGGCATCGCGTGGGGGTGATGGGAAAGGCAATACTGGAAGGCAATAAAGTGAAGAATCTGCAGTATATTTCTTCTGTAAACATAAGAATGTCCCATGAGATTCTGGGGTGTGCGGACAAGGTCCTGCCCTATATTACGAAGAACCGCCAGGTATGCCATACTCTGGTGATTTCACCGCCCTGCTGTGGGAAAACGACGCTGATACGGGATCTGATCCGGCAGATATCGGACGGAAACAGGTACGTGAAGGGCTGTACGGTGGGTGTTGTGGATGAACGTTCAGAGATCGGGGGCTGCTATCTGGGAGTCGCCCAGAACCAGCTGGGTATGCGCACGGATGTGCTGGACTGTTGTCCGAAGGCGGAGGGGATGATTATGCTGATCCGCTCCATGGCCCCCCAGGTGATTGCGGTAGATGAAATCGGTTCTCCGGAGGATGTACATGCTATCGAGTATGCCATGCAGTGCGGGTGTAAAATGATTGCCAGCGTACACGGCCTGTCAATGGCTGAGGCGGCGGATAAGCCGGTGCTTGGCAGGATGATCAGGGAACGCAGGTTTGAGCGCTATATCATACTCGGCAATGAGAAAAGGCCCGGGGAGGTGCGGGAAGTATATGACGAACGGGGGAGCCTGCTATGCAGAGATTTATAGGATGCCTGCTGATCTTAGGGGCAACAACGGGGGCGGGGATCGCCTACGGAACAGAGCTCCAGCGGTATCTGGAAAAACTCCTCTATATCCGGCATATCGTTTATATGCTCAAAGGAGAACTGGAGTACTCCAATGCACCGCTGGGGGAAATATTCGGAAGAGTAGCGGTAAGAGTAAAAGAGCCTTACCGTAAATGGCTGCGTGTGATGGAGCGGCAGGTAGAAGAGCGCGAGGAGGATGAGTTTGCAAAAATATGGAACCGGTCCGTAGACCGTAACCTGAGTGAACTTCATCTCAAGAGCGTTCATTCTATACAGCTGAAAGAACTGGGAACATTTCTGGGACAGCTGGACGGGGACACATCCAGCAGGACCATGCAGCTTTACCTGAACAGGCTGGAGCTGGAAATCGAAAAAGTAAGAGAAGGGATGGCAGCAAAGAAAAGGATCGGGAACTGTCTTGGCGTGATGGGAGGAATTTTTCTGGTTGTCATACTAATATAACTCACGGGAGGATTCCATGACCATAAATCTGATATTTAAAATTGCGGCTGTCGGAATACTGGTCTCTATTCTGAGCCAGGTGCTCAAGCACAGCGGGCGGGATGAACAGGCATTTCTTACAAGCTTTGCGGGGCTGATACTGGTACTGTCATGGGTACTGCCATACATATACGATTTGTTTACATCCATTAAACAATTGTTTTCTCTGTAACAGCGGCAGTGTATAGGAAAGGGGAGCTTATATGTGAGCATGATTCAGATCGGAATTATCGGCGTAATAGGCGCACTGCTGTCGATTCAGTTTAAAAGCGGCAAATCGGAATATGGAATCTATATGAGTGTGGCCATCAGTATCCTTATTTTCGCCTGTATTGTAGACAGGCTTGAACTGTTTGTAAGGACGGTGGAACAGGTCAATCAGTATATCAAGATAGATACCAGCTATATCGCAACTATGCTGAAAATGATCGGTATCACCTATATAGCCGAATTTTCCTCAAGCGTCTGCAAAGATGCCGGATATCAGACCATTGCGGTTCAGATCGAGATCTTCAGCAAGCTGACCATACTGGCCCTCGGAATGCCGGTATTGCTCGCCCTGCTGGAGACAATCCGGGAGTTTCTGGCATGAAAAGGGGGCAAAGGATATGGCTGGGTGCCCTGGGGTTCTTGATATCAGTACTTCTTTGCGGCCTGGCAGGGGCTGGGAAAGGCTGTATGACGGTATATGCAGCGGAGGATACGGTAGATTATGATGCCGTGGAAAGCGGCGCCGAGAGCAAATTGTTCTCGGAGTTTGATTTTTCAGAGATTGACAACAGCCTGCAGAAAATATTTCCGGAAGAAAAAATGGATTTTAAGAGCCTGGTTACCTCTCTGATTGAAGGAGACGGAAAAAATGCAGGAGAACTGATTATGGAGTTTATATCGGATCAGTTTGCCTATGAATTCAGGTATAACCGCCAGAATCTGGCATATATGCTGCTGATTGCAGTAATTGCCGCAATTTTCACTAATTTTTCAAATGCGTTTCAGAACAGGCAGGTGTCGGAAATCAGCTTTTACGTATTATACATACTGCTGATTACCATGTGCCTGAATGCCTTCCGGATTGCCATGAGCGGCATCGAAGGGCATCTGGAGACGCTTCTGGATTTTATGCGGGTGCTGTGCCCCAGTTATTTTCTGGCAGTCGCCATCGCCTCGGGAAGCAGCAGCTCGCTGATTTTTTATAACATTGTGCTATTTCTAATCTATGTGGTGGAGGTGCTGATTCTAAGATTTTTGCTCCCCGTCATAAATATCTATATTATGGTGCAGGTGCTGAACTACCTGGCAGGGGAGGAGTATCTGTCGCAGTTTGCGGAGCTTCTGAGCAAGATGGTGACTTGGATCTTAAAAACGCTGGTAACCTGCGTGATTGGAATCAATGTAATCCAGGGGATGCTGGCTCCGGCCATTGACGCTTTGAAGCGCAGCGCACTGACAAAGACTGCCGAGGCCATACCCGGAATCGGCAACGCAATCGGAGGGGTAACGGATGTCGTGCTGGGAACGGCCGTGCTGATCAAAAACGGGATCGGAATGGCGGGAGCCGCGGTTATGATCGCCATCTGTGCCATACCGATTGTACAGATGGCGCTGATGACCCTGATGTACAAACTGACCGCCGCACTGGTCCAGCCGGTGTCGGATAAACGGATTACCGGCTGCATCAGCAGTGTCAGCCAGGGGTATGAACTTCTGATGAAGGTCGTATTTTCTACGGGGCTTTTGTTTCTGCTGACCATAGCAGTTGTTACTGCCAGTACATCATAAAATAAAGGACTGCGCTTAAGCCGGATAAAGGAGAGAGGATGTTTGACTTTATATATGAGTGGATACAGAACCTTGCTTTCTATCTGGTGATCGTTACCGCGGTGCTGCAGATCATACCGGGGAAAGGGTATAAGAAATATGTGCAGTTTTTTTCCGGGATGGTGATGATCCTGCTGATGCTGACGCCGATATTGAAGCTGACGGGAATAGAAAACAGGTTTTATGATCTGTACCACAGCCAGGAATACGAGATGGAAAAGGAAGAAATAGAAAAACAGAAAGATTATTTTGAAGGCCTGGATATCCTGGATTTTCTCCCGGAAGAATACGGGCAGGAGGAACAAAAGGCGGAGAATACCAAAAAGGGAATAGAAGTGGAGGAGATACAGGTTGGAGAATAAATGGAAAGATATCCTGGGCAAAATAAAGGGTAAGAAAATGCTTCCACAGAAAAACCAGCTGCTGATCCTTCTTCTGGTCGGGATTCTTCTGGTAGTGATCGCAATTCCTACATCCAATAAAAAGAAAGGAAGCGCGTCGGATGAGAGCAGGGACAGCGGGGAGGGCAGTACGGCCTCCTATGTGAATACAGATGAGGAATACGAACAGTACCTTGAAAAGCGGGTTGCAAGAGCGCTGGAATACGTACAGGGTGTTGGAAAGGCAGAAGTGATGATTACGCTGAAATCTTCCGGTCAGAAGATCGTGGAGAAGGACCAGCAGAGCAGCAGCCAGAATTCGGATGAGGAAGACAGTTCCGGGGGAACCCGAAGCGTGGAAGAGAGGACAACGGATAAGACGAGCATTTATGAGCAGGGATCGGACGGTTCCCAGTCACCCTATGTGAGCAAGGAACTGACTCCGGAAATAGCCGGAGTGCTCGTAGTAGCGGAGGGGGGAGACAATGCGGTTGTAGTGCAGAATATAACTGAGGCAATCCAGGCATTATTCGGTGTAGAGGCGCATAAAATAAAAATAATGAAAAGGACTGATACATAAAAGGAGGATTCCAAGTGAAGCGTTTATTTAAGAAAAATCAGATCATCATTACCACACTGGCAGTTATGATTGCCATCGCCGGATACCTGAATTACTCAGGACGGCTGTTTGGACAGTCAGACAAAGGTACGACAGAGGCAAATGCAGAACTGGCAAACAAGGAGCTGCTGGATATTTCGGAGGAAGACCTGGAAACAGGCTCCGGCGACATTGCAAGCAATGATTCCGAAATAGAAGGGACGCCCGGAGAGGCCGTGCTGACAAACAGCGGAGCAGACACCACGGTTGCACAGGCAAAAGTAGCCAGGGAACAGGTGCGCGCTCAGAATAAAGAAACGCTGCAGGCAATCATTGACAACACCAACATCAGCGACGAAGAGAAACAGGATGCAGTGGCACAGATGGTAAAGATGACGGAACTGTCTGAGCAGGAGGTGACTGTGGAAACACTGATGGCTTCCAAAGGATTTTCAGAGGCAGTTGTAAGCCTTACGGCAGATTCCGCGGATATCGTGGTGGACAGCGCAGAGCTGACAGATGCAAACCGTGCCCAGATAGAAGATATCGTTACGAGAAAGACCGATATTGCACCTGAAAATATTGTAATTACGCCGATCCATGAGGGCGGAACAGCAGAAGGAGAGTAAGTGTACCATGCGCAGATACATATGCTGCCTGTTGCGTATAATAATTTTTGAAACAGGCAGTATAAATCTGGAAATGTGGGAAGAATATTTCCAGTAAACAATTGCAGGTGATACCTTATTATGGTAAACTTATTTAATGTGCTTAATTGTAACAAATACATCCGAAAAAGATCAGCTTACATAAAAGAGACGAAAACAGGAGATTACAGATATGTCAGAGATTACAAATGAAATAAAAAAGAGAAGGACCTTCGCGATTATTTCCCACCCTGATGCGGGTAAGACGACACTGACTGAGAAGTTCCTGCTGTACGGCGGGGCGATTAACCAGGCTGGTTCCGTCAAGGGGAAAGCAACGGCGAAGCATGCGGTGTCAGACTGGATGGAGATTGAGAAGGAGAGAGGTATCTCGGTTACTTCTTCAGTCCTTCAGTTTAATTACGGGGGATACTGCATCAATATCCTGGATACTCCGGGACATCAGGACTTCTCTGAAGATACCTACCGGACATTGATGGCCGCGGACTCTGCGGTGATGGTGATTGATGCTTCCAAGGGTGTGGAGGCCCAGACGCGGAAGCTTTTCAAGGTCTGCGTTATGAGGCATATCCCGATTTTTACGTTCATCAATAAGATGGACAGAGAAGCAAAGGATACATTTGACCTGCTGGATGATATTGAGAAGGAACTGGGGATTGCAACGTGCCCCGTGAACTGGCCGATTGGTTCGGGAAAAGCATTTAAAGGTGTATATGACAGACAGAAGCAGGAAGTGGAATTATTTTCTGATACACATAAGGGAACAACCGTGGGGGAAGTCAAAAAGATTGAAGCAAACAATCCGGAACTGGACTGGATACTCGGGACAGAGGCGAAGGTTACGCTGGAGGAGGAGATCGAGCTCCTGGACGGCGCTGCAGCGGAATTTGACCAGGAGCTGGTCAGCAAAGGCGAACTTTCACCGGTTTTCTTCGGCTCTGCCCTAACTAATTTTGGAGTAGAGACATTTCTGAAGCATTTCTTAAGGATGACCAGTTCTCCGCTGCCGAGAATGTCTGACCATGGGGAGATCGACCCGATGAAGGAGGAAGACTTTTCAGCTTTTGTATTCAAGATACAGGCAAATATGAATAAGGCACACAGGGACCGGATCGCCTTTATGCGGATCTGCTCCGGTGAATTCGAGGCAGGCATGTCCGTCTGCCATATCCAGGGGGGAAAGGATGTGCGCCTGTCCCAGCCGCAGCAGATGATGGCCAGCGAGCGGAAGATGATCGAGAAAGCCTATGGCGGAGATATCATAGGCGTATTTGATCCGGGCATATTTTCCATCGGCGATACGCTGACTACCTCCAAAGAAAAGTTTGCTTATGAGGGCATCCCGACGTTCGCACCCGAACATTTTGCAAGAGTGCGCCAGGTGGATACGATGAAAAGGAAGCAGTTTGTAAAAGGGATCAACCAGATCGCCCAGGAAGGCGCCATCCAGATTTTCCAGGAATTCAATACCGGAATGGAAGAGATTATCGTGGGTGTAGTCGGTGTTCTGCAGTTTGACGTCCTGAAATACCGCCTGGAGAATGAATACAAAGTGGAGATCAGACTGGAAAATCTGCCTTACGAACACATCCGGTGGATTGAAAATGAAGAGGTGGATATGGACAGGCTGGTCGGCACCTCCGATATGAAGAAGATCAAAGATTTAAAGGACAGGCCGCTGCTGCTTTTTGTGCACGAATGGAGTATCCGCATGACCCTTGACAGAAACAAAGACCTGAAGCTCTCCGAATTTGGGCGTTCCTGATATTTCCCTTTGCAAACAGGGGGATATTTGTTATAATGTTTTAAGAGATTAAACCAACAGGAGGTTTTTACGATGGCAAAGGACGAAAGAAATACTTATACAATACAGAACGATTCCAGCATGGGAGAAGTCAAGATTGCAGATGAAGTGGTCGCTATTATCGCGGCGCTTGCGGCTACAGAGGTGGAAGGCGTGGCGTCTATGGCGGGTAATATCACCAACGAGCTGGTCAGCAAGCTGGGAATGAAGAATCTGTCCAAGGGTGTAAAGGTGGACGTGCTGGAAGGCGTAGTTACGGTTTCTCTGGCACTGAACCTGAAATATAACTACAGCATCATGGAGATTTCCACTAAGGTGCAGGAAAAGGTCAAGAATGCGGTTGAGAACATGACCGGCCTGGAAGTGGCCGACGTGAACATCAAGGTTGCAGGCGTGGATATGGAGAACCAGGAATAACCTTTTCGTTGCAAAGAATAGCAGATGTGTAGTATAATAAAGGATGTCGCAAGGCATCCTTTTCTTTATGGGAAAACATGGAGTCTGGGAATGCCAATGGAAAGGAGCCAACATGGTAAGAAGAGAACTTAGGGAGCATATCTTTAAGATGCTGTTTCAGATAGAATTTAATGAAATGGAAGATATGCTGGAACATCTGACACTATACTTTGAAAATTTGCCGAGTGCTGCAGAAGAAGATAAAAAATACATAAAGGATAAGTTTGAAGCAATTGTAAAAAAAGTACCGGAGATTGATATAGAATTGAATGAGAAGACCACGGGGTGGAAGACTACAAGAATGAGCAAGGTAGATCTGACGATCCTGCGTCTTGCGGTCTATGAGATGAAATGGGACGCGGATGTACCCGAAGGCGTTGCGATCAACGAGGCCGTCGAGCTGGCGAAGAGATTCAGCGGGGAAGAGGGCCCCTCTTTTGTAAACGGAGTACTTGCAAAACTGACAGACCAGGAGGCTGGACATGCGTAATGTCTACACGGTAAAGCAGGTAAATGCGTATATCAAAAATATGTTTACCCAGGACTTCATGCTGAACAGAATCTACGTGAAGGGTGAGGTTTCCAATTGTAAATATCATACTTCAGGGCATATATATTTTTCTTTGAAAGATGAGTCCGGCACGATGGCCTGTGTTATGTTCGCAGGCTCACGGTCAGGGCTTTCTTTTCGTATGCGGGAAGGCCAGCAGGTGATCGTGCTGGGATCCGTCAGTGTGTATGAAAGAGACGGCAAATACCAGCTCTATGCAAAAGAGATTATTCTGGACGGGGCGGGGCTTCTCTATGAAAAGTTTGAAGCATTGAAGAGAGAGCTGCAGGAGATGGGCATGTTTGCCCAGGAGTATAAGCAGCCCATCCCGGCCTATGTGAAGACGGTTGGGATTGTGACGGCTCCAACAGGAGCGGCGGTTCGGGATATTATCAACATAGCATCCCGCCGGAATCCTTATGTACAGCTGATCCTTTATCCTGCCCAGGTGCAGGGGGAAGGCGCGGCGGCTAGTATTATCCGCGGCATAGAGATGCTGGAGAAGAAGGGCGTTGACGTCATGATTGTGGGACGCGGGGGCGGGTCTATAGAGGATCTGTGGGCGTTCAATGAAGAGGAGGTGGCCCGGGCTGTATTTAACTGCCGTGTGCCGGTGATTTCGGCGGTGGGACACGAGACGGATACGACAATTATAGACTATGTGTCAGATCTGCGCGCACCGACGCCGTCTGCAGCGGCGGAACTTGCCGTTTATGAGTACCTGGGTACGGCCGGCGCCATGAGGGAGTATGAGGCAAGGCTCAGAAGATCCATGATGCAGAGAATAACCCAGGAACGCGTAAAGAGCAGGCAGGCGGCCATGAAGCTGAAGCTTGCACATCCCCGCCAGAAGCTGCTGGAAAAGCGTCAGAGAGCCGCGGATCTGGAGCAAAGGCTCCGTCTTTTGATGGAGGCCTGCCTGGAGAATAGACGACATCGGTTTGCGATCTATGTGGAGCAGATGAAAGGCCTCTCTCCGCTGGCCAAACTGAATCAGGGATATTCCTATGTGGCGGGCGCGACGGGCGCCAATATCAAATCGGTCCGCCAGGTGAAGCCCGGTGACAAAATCAAAGTTTATATGACGGACGGAAGTGTGCAGGCGGAAGTCCGGGAAATCGAGGAGGAACCAGATGGCAGAAAAGAAGAGTAAAAAAGAAGAAAAACAGCCTTCTCTGGAAGAGCTTTTTGAAGGCCTGGACGAAGTGGTTGCCAGACTGGAAGGAGAGGAGATTACCCTGGAAGAGTCTTTTCAGCTTTACCAGAAGGGGATGAACATGCTCAAGCAATGTAATGAGACGATAGATACCGTAGAGAAAAAAGTACAGATTCTGGATGAGGATGGAGATGCCCATGAATTTTAGTGAAACTTATCAGGCTAAGGTAAAAGCAATTGAAGCGATACTCATCGCATACCTTCCCGAGCGGACGGGCTATCAGGCAGTCATTATGGAGGCGATGGAATACGCCCTTATGGGCGGCGGCAAGCGTCTCCGTCCGATGCTGATGCAGGAGACATACTGCCTGTTCGGAGGAAAGGGCAGAATCATTGAGCCGTTTATGGCAGCTATTGAGATGATTCATACCTATTCGCTGGTACACGATGACCTGCCTGCTATGGATAATGATGATTACCGCCGTGGCAGAAAGACGACGCATGTGGTTTATGGAGAAGACATGGGAATCCTGGTTGGGGATGCCCTGCTGAACTGCGCCTTTGAGACTGCGGCCAGGGCTTTTGACGTGGAACCGCAGGAGAGCCTGCGGATTGGGAAGGCATTGCAGATCCTGGCGGGAAAGGCCGGGATATATGGGATGATCGGCGGTCAGGTGGTAGATGTGACATCCACGGGAAAGATGATTTCGGGTGAAAAACTGGACTTTATCTATCAGCTGAAGACAGGTGCGCTGATCGAAGCTTCTATGACCATAGGGGCAGTACTGGCCGGTGCGGCCTCGGATCAGGTGAAAGCAGTGGAGGAGATTGCGGCTAAGGTGGGGCTGGCTTTCCAGATACAGGATGATATACTGGATGTGACGGGTTCAGCAGAAGAGCTGGGCAAGCCGATCCACAGCGATGAAAAAAACGAAAAGACGACCTATGTGACATGGAAGGGCATCGACGGTGCAAAAGCACTGGTTGACAAGCTTTCCCGCGAGGCGCTTCAGCAGATGGAAGGCCTGGGGGCTCCGGACAAGTATCTCGCACAACTGCTGGAGTCTCTGATAAACAGAAGCAGATAGAGAGGGATTCCTAATGATATTAGAAAAGATCCAAAAGGAAAATGATATAAAGGAGTTACAGCCTGAGGACCTGGATCTGCTGGCGGAGGAGATCCGTGAATTCCTGATTGAAAAGATCAGCAGGACAGGCGGTCATCTGGCCTCGAATCTGGGCGTTGTGGAGCTTACAATGGCCCTGCATCTGGCCTTTGACCTGCCTCAGGACAAGCTGATCTGGGACGTGGGGCACCAGGCATATACGCACAAGCTGCTGACCGGGCGCAGGGCAGGATTCGATGACCTGCGTAAATACGGCGGCATGAGCGGATTTCCGAAGCGCAAAGAAAGTGAGTGCGATGCATTTGATACCGGGCACAGCTCAACTTCTATTTCCGCCGGGCTGGGTTATGTTGCGGCCAGAGATATTCTCGGTGAAGAGCACCATGTCGTCTCTATTATCGGGGACGGTGCAATGACAGGCGGGATGGCATATGAGGCGCTCAACAATGCCTCCAGGCTGAAAAGCAATTTTATTATTGTATTAAATGACAACAACATGTCTATCTCGGAGAATGTAGGCGGCATGTCCAGGTATCTGAATGGCCTGCGCACAGCAGAAGCCTATGTGGGGTTGAAAAAGGGCGTGGAAGATACGCTTTTGAAGATTCCGGTTCAGGGCGAGAAAATTGTCAACCAGATGAAAAAGACTAAGAGCGGCATCAAACAGCTCATTGTACCGGGTATGTTTTTTGAGGACATGGGGATCACTTATCTGGGACCGGTTGACGGGCATGATGTGAAAAAATTATATAAGGCGCTGAATGAGGCAAAGCGTGTAGACCATGCGGTGCTCGTCCATGTACTGACAAAAAAAGGAAAAGGATATGAGCCTGCAGAGCGGAATCCGGCGCGATTTCATGGAACCGGGCCTTTTGACATAGAGACCGGGGCCGCCAGGGATGCTTCGGCCAAGGACAGCTACACAGATGTATTTTCCAAGGTGATCTGTGATGTTGCCAGGCATGACAGTAAGGTGGCGGCGATCACGGCGGCCATGGCAGACGGAACCGGGCTGAACCGTTTCCAGAAGTACTATCCGGACCGGTTCTTTGACGTGGGAATTGCGGAAGAGCACGCGCTGACGTTTGCAGCAGGTCTTGCGGCGGGGGGAATGAAGCCGGTAGTGGCGCTTTATTCTTCCTTCCTGCAGAGGGCTTACGACCAGGCGATCCACGACATCTGCCTGCAGAAGCTGCCGGTTGTGCTGGCGGTGGACAGGGGAGGCCTTGTCGGCAGTGACGGAGAGACGCATCAGGGGCTTTTCGATTTGTCTTTTCTTGCTACGATCCCGAATATGACGATCATGTCGCCAAAAAACCGCTGGGAGATGGCAGATATGGTCAGATATGCAGTGGGCTTTGGGTATCCCATAGCCTTGCGGTATCCAAGAGGATCGGCTTATGAGGGGCTGAAGGAATTCCGTGCTCCTATTACCTATGGTAAAAGTGAAGTTCTCTTTGAGGAAGAGGATATTGCCGTTCTGTTTGTAGGACACATGGCAGCGGTTGCTGAGGCCGTACGCCTCAGCCTGAAAGACATAGGATACAGCTGCAGCCTGGTAAACGCACGCTTTGTAAAGCCGCTGGATACGGAAATGCTGGAGCGGATGGCAAAAGAACACCAGCTGTTCGTTACGATTGAGGAGAACGTCCTCTCCGGAGGCTACGGAGAGCGTGTGCTGGAGTATGTGTCACGTGCGCGCCTGGGGGTGCATGTTCTGAATATCGGGATACCGGATGATTATGTGGAACACGGCAACGTGGATGTACTGCGCCATGAGGTGGGGCTGGACTGTGAAACAATCGTAAAACAGGTAATTACAGACTATGTGACGATAAGGAATGAGTAAAATGAAAGAACGATTAGATGTGTTGCTGGTAAAACGGAATCTGGCGGAATCCAGAGAAAAGGCAAAAGCCATTATCATGGCTGGAAGTGTCTTTGTAGACGGGGAGAGAGAGGATAAGGCAGGTTCGTCTTTTCCGGTGGATGTGCGGATCGAGGTAAAAGGACATGCACTGCCCTATGTCAGCCGCGGCGGGCTGAAGCTGGAGAAGGCTCTTGCCAATTTTGATGTCACTGTCGAGGGGAAAGTCTGTACAGATGTGGGATCCTCCACGGGCGGATTTACGGACTGTATGCTGCAGAACGGCGCTGTGAAAGTCTTCGCCATAGACGTGGGACGCGGCCAGCTGGACTGGAAGCTCCGTCAGGATGAACGGGTCGTCTGCATGGAAAAGACGAATATCCGCTACGTGACCCCTGAAGACATTGGGGAGCCTGTTGATTTTTCTTCGATAGACGTATCTTTCATATCTCTGACAAAAGTACTGGGACCAATCCGCGGCTATCTGCGGTCAGAGGGGGAGATCGTGGCGCTGATCAAACCGCAGTTTGAGGCCGGCCGGGAAAAGGTAGGAAAAAAGGGAGTGGTGCGTGAAAAGAGCACCCACCATGAGGTGATCGAAAAGGTGGCGCAGTATGCGAATTCCATTGGATTTGAAGTGTTGAATATTGACTTTTCCCCGATCAAAGGGCCGGAAGGCAATATTGAATACCTGATCCACCTGCGTAAATGTGAAGGGGACGCCCCGGCAATTGCGGTGGATCTGGTGACTGTAGTAGAGAGGGCTTTTGAGACGCTGGCAAAATAAGAGGAAGCACCATGGATAAATTTTACGTTATTACGAATAAGCTAAAAGATGCTGACTACAGCATAACTAATGAAATCCTGGATTATATCGAACAGCATGGTAAAACCGGGATACTCTCCCAGAAGGACCCGGATGGGCATATTATACCGGGAACCGTCCCGGAAGGGATGGAGTGTGCCCTTGTGCTGGGCGGAGACGGAACGCTGATCCGCGCGGCCAGGGAGCTGGAGGGATATAATATCCCTCTGCTCGGAATCAACCTGGGTACACTGGGCTATCTGACTGAGGTGGAACTGCACGACTTCAGGGGCGCTCTGGACAGGCTGTTTGATAAAACACCTGAGATAGAGGAACGCATGATGATGCATGGCTGTGTGGAGGGCCGGCTGAACGACGTGGCGATGAATGATATTGTAGTGACAAGAGAAGGCGGGCTCAGGGTGATTCATTTTAATATTTCGGTAAACGGTGAACTGCTCAACAGCTATCAGGCTGACGGGGTAATCATCTCCACTCCTACCGGGACAACCGGGTACAACCTTTCAGCCGGAGGACCGATTGTGGAGCCCACGGCAAGCATGTTTGTCATAACCCCGATCTGTTCTCATGCTCTCAATACAAGCAGTATTGTGCTGTCCGCGGAAGATATCATTGAAGTGGAGATTTGCGAGGGGCGTTACGGCAAGACGGAGCATGCTGCCGTTACGTTTGACGGCGCCAGTACCGTGCCGCTGGTGACAGGAGATAGAATTACGATCGAAAAGTCGGGTGAGACTACAAAGCTGATTAAGCTCAGCAAGGAAAGCTTTATGAAGACTATGCGCAAGAAAATGAAAGGAAACTAGTAATATGAAAGTCAGTCGTCATGCAAAAATAATCGAATTAATCAGCCAGAATGATATCGAAACCCAGGAGGAACTGGCCGAGCGTCTGAACGATGCGGGTTTTAAAGTGACACAGGCAACGGTATCCAGAGATATCAGGGATCTGAAGCTTACCAAGGTGTCCGTGGACGGCGGCAGGCAGAAGTATGTGGTTCTGAAGCCGGAGGAAGACGGGATGAGCGAGAAGTATATCCGTGTTTTAAGGGACGGTTATATATCCATGGATATGGCCCAGAATATCCTCGTGATCAAAACGGTATCCGGTATGGCTATGGCAGTCGCAGCCGCCGTGGATGCGATGAAGTGGAAAGAAGTTGTGGGATGCATAGCAGGGGATGATACGATTATGTGTGCGGTCCGCAGTGTGGATGAGACAGTTGCTGTAATGGAGAAGATTCGAAAGATTGTGTCTAAAGGGAATTAGGATAAAAATATGTTGCAAAATCTGCATGTGAAAAATTTAGCGTTAATTGATGAAATAGAAGTAGAATTCCAGCCGGGACTCAATATCCTGACTGGTGAGACGGGAGCCGGGAAATCAATTATTCTGGGCTCTGTAGGCCTTGCCCTGGGGGGCCGGTACAGCGCAGATATGCTGCGCAAGGGCGCACAGTTCGGACTGGTGGAGATGACCTTCACCGTAGAGGACCAAGCGCTTCTAAGACAGCTGGAGGCATTGGATATCTTCCCGGAAGAAGGCATGTTCATTCTGTCCAGGAAACTGATGGAGGGACGCAGTGTCAGCAAAATTAACGGGGAGACGGTCAGCATGAGTGTACTCAAAGATGTTGCAAGTATGCTGATTGACATCCACGGGCAGCACGAGCATCAGACGCTGCTGCACAAAAAAAACCATCTGGCGCTTCTGGATGTCTATGCCAGGGATAAGGTGGAAGGCTTAAAGAAATCTACATCTGCGGCATATAAAGAATATATAGGCTGCCGCAGAGCACTGGAAGAGTCGGGGATGGATGAAGAAAGCCGGAAAAAGGAGATCTCGCTCGCGGAATTTGAAATCGGGGAGATTGAAGAGGCCGGCCTGCAGGACCACGAAGATGAAGAACTGGAGGCGTTATACCAGCGTATGACAGAGAGCCGCCGTTTTACGGAGAGCATAGCGGAGGCATATCAGTATACGAGCGAATCAGCCCATGGCAATGCCAGCGATCTGCTGAGCCGGGCCATCCGCGCATTTCAGGATGTGGAAGAATGTGATGAGCAGGGAGCGGGTCTTTATGGGCAGCTGCTCGAAATAGACAGTCTTCTGAATGATTTTAACCGGGAATTGGCGGAATATGCGAAAAGCTTTGAATTTTCCGAGGAAGAGTATTATGAAACCGAGAGCAGGCTGAATCTTGTCAATCATTTAAAAGCAAAATATGGTAATACTGTCAAAGATGTCCTGGAATACTGCAGGACAAAAAGAGAGAGACTAAGTGAACTAAAAGATTACGAAAGTTATATTGCTGATCTGGAAGAAAAATACAGCCGGAGCGAAAAAAAGCTAAAGAAGTACTCAGATGCTTTAAGCAAAGCCAGAGCTGAGGCTTCCCGGGCATTCGCGGCGGAGATAAAACAGGGTCTTGCTGACCTGAATTTTCTGGACGTTAAGTTTGAACTGAGATTGGAAAAGACGGAAACTTTTACTGCCAATGGCATGGATGAGGGGGAATTTTATCTCTCCACAAATCCTGGGGAACCTGTAAAACCGCTTGCCAATGTAGCATCCGGCGGTGAATTATCGAGAATTATGCTTGCGGTAAAAGCAGTTTTAGCAGATAAGGAAGATACGCCGACTTTAATTTTTGATGAGATAGATACGGGAATCAGCGGAATCACGGCAGGAAAAGTGGCAGAAAAAATGCATGTTATCGGGCGGAGCAGACAGGTAATCTGTATCACACACCTTCCCCAGATCGCGGCGATGGCTGATGCACATTATCTGATTCAAAAAGATACAACCTCTAACAGTACCAAAACGGAAATACGATGTCTGGATGAGCAGGAATCGGTTAAAGAGCTGGCACGGCTTCTGGGCGGGGCGAAAGTAACCGGAAAAATAATGGAAAGCGCGGCAGAGATGAAAGAAATGGCAAAGCGTGAAATATAATACCAGTGTGAAAAAGAACATGCAGTCACATACTAAAAACGGATACCAAGTTGGTATCTGTTTTTTGTTTAATAGGATCGTATTTTTTGTGAAATAAGAGAAATTTTTGCGGTTTCTATTTCATGAATTCCTAATTAAAAATGAAAGGGTGTGGTTGCATGGAGAAACGCTGGCAGAACAGAGTTCTTGTACTTTTGTCCGCCGTGCTTTTGTCTGCCTGTTCAGGCTATTTTGGCTGGATAGCCGCAGATGCAGTAGAGCAGACGGAAGTAAGTACAGAGACAATCAGCGAAGACACGGTTCTTGTCGGTGGAATGCCGGTGGGAATCTATATGGAGACAGATGGCGTTATGGTACTGGATACGGAACACATAAAAGGAATAGACGGGGTGGAATACGAGCCGGCCAGCCATCTGGTTAAATGCGGGGATTATATAACTGGAATCAACGGAAAAACAGTTGAGAATAAAAAGGAATTGATGGAAGCCCTCGCCCATCTGAATGAAGACGAGGTGGTCCTCAGCCTTCGAAGAGAGGAAGAGACCATAGATGTGAAAATAAAACCAGTGGAATGCGAACCCGATGAATATAAATTGGGCATCTGGGTGAGGGACAATGTGCAGGGACTTGGGACCATTACCTTTCTGACAGGAAGCAGCGAATTCGGCGCGCTGGGACATGGAATTCATGATTCCGATACAAATGTACTTTTGTCCATTGCGGATGGAACACTTTACAAAACCAGTATCCACTCGATTAAAAAGGGCGAGAATGGAATTCCTGGCAGCATGGAGGGCATCATAGTTTATAACGGATACAATAAGCTGGGAAGTATAAAAAAGAATACTGACGCAGGGATTTATGGTACGATAGATAAGATAGACGACTTATTTACAGAACAGATTCCTGTGCAGATTGCAGCCAAAGAAGAGATAGAAATCGGCGACGCGACGATACGTTGCTTTGTCGACAATGAAGTCAAAGAATATAACATAAAGGTGACAGATATCGACTATTCCGGACACGAAGTGAACAAGGGGCTTGTCATACAGGTGACCGACCCCGGACTCCTTGAAAAGACTGGGGGAATCATACAGGGCATGAGCGGAAGCCCCATCCTGCAGAATGGGAAACTGATAGGCGCGGTAACCCATGTTTTCGTACAGGATTCCACAAAAGGTTACGGCATTTTCATCGAAAATATGCTGGAGAATGTTGGAGATCAGACTTTGTCGAATTAGAGCAACAAATTATCCTTGATTATGGTGTGATTCAAAGATATAATAATCGAGTGGCGTTTCTCAGTCCGGGTCCTTTAGAGGAGAGAGGGATTATGGAACATTTAAACGTGGCCATCGCTGATGATAATGAGAGAATTTTAGATCTGCTCGAAGAAATTATCAACATGGACAAAGAACTGAATGTGGTGGGAAAGGCTAAAAATGGTGAGGAGATGTGTCAAATCATCAAGAATCAACAGCCAGACGTGGTTCTTCTTGATCTAATTATGCCGAAAATGGACGGTTTAACCGTCATGGAACGCATAAATCAAGACAAGACCATGACAAAACGCCCTGATTTCATTGTCGTAACAGCGGTAGGACAGGAGAAAATTACAGAAGACGCTTTCAACAAAGGCGCAAATTACTACATCATGAAACCATTTAATAATGAAATGTTGTTGAATCGTATAAAAACTGTAAGAAAAGTGTTCCGAAATCACGAGAAGAAAAATGAAGAATTATCTGGAAATACCTCGATTAGAGAAGAGGACCTGGAAAATCGTGTCACTAACATGCTACATGAGATTGGGATACCGGCTCATATCAAAGGATACCATTATCTGAGGGATGCCATTATGATGGCAGTGGAAGATATGGATGTCCTGAACGCAATCACGAAGGTATTATACCCAACGGTTGCCAAAAAGTACCAGACGACATCAAGCAGAGTAGAACGGGCAATACGCCATGCAATTGAAGTTGCATGGAACCGCGGTAAATTGGACACTCTGGACGAATTATTCGGCTATACCGTGAGCACCGGCAAAGGAAAGCCGACAAATTCTGAGTTTATAGCACTGATTGCAGATACCATCCAATTAGAATATAAGCACAGATAATTCTTTCCTTTGTTCAGAAAATGAGTTATAATAATCAGTATATAAGGCTTGTAAGAGGACTCAAGGAAAGTGGAGGGTTTGTTTATGAAAAACATTTTATTTGCATCTTCAGAATGCGTTCCATTTATTAAAACTGGCGGATTGGCAGATGTTGTAGGCTCATTGCCCAAATATTTTGATAGAAAAAAGTATGATGTGAAGGTGGTGCTGCCAAAATACACTTGTATGCTGCAAAAATGGAAAGATATGCTGGAATATGTTGATCATTTCTACATGGATATAGCAGGAACTGACCAATATGTCGGAATTTTAAAATGTGTCCATGACAATATTACATTTTATTTTATCGACAACGAACATTATTTCGGCGGTTATGCTCCATATGACGGCGATCCGAAGTGGAACATCGAGAAGTATGCTTTTTTTTCTAAAGCCGTTTTAAGTATACTTCCTGTGATTGGGTTCCGCCCTGACCTGATTCACTGCCATGACTGGCAGACCGGCCTCATACCGGTATATCTGGATAATTTCCGTTATCTCGGCGAGTATTACAGGGGAATCAAAACAATCATGACGATACATAACCTGAAGTTTCAGGGCGTATGGGATACGAAGACCGTACGCAGTATCACAGGGCTGCCGGAGTACTATTTTGTTCCTGACAAGATGGAAGCATACAAAGATGCGAACCTTCTGAAGGGCGGGATCGTATATGCTGACAAGGTAACAACTGTAAGCCAGACTTATGCAGAAGAGATTAAAACACCATTTTACGGAGAGGCCCTTGACGGCCTGATGAGGGCGAGAGAAAATGCACTGTGCGGAATTGTAAACGGACTTGATTATGAGGAATACTGTCCGTTTCTGGATTCCCGGATTGCCAAGAAGTTTACGGTTGATACATTCCGTAAGAATAAAGTGGCAAACAAGCTGGCCCTCCAGGAAGAACTGGGACTGGATAAAGATTCCAGGACCATGATGATCGGCATGGTATCCAGACTTACCGATCAAAAAGGATTTGACCTTGTAGATTACATTATGGATGAATTGTGTCAGGATGCGGTGCAGATTGTCGTACTCGGCACCGGAGATGCCAAATATGAGAACATGTTCCGTCATTTTGCATGGAAATACTCGGGAAAAGTATCAGCGAATATCTTTTATTCCGAGGACTTATCTCATAGGATTTATGCATCCTGCGATGCGTTTCTGATGCCGTCATTGTTTGAGCCGTGCGGATTGAGCCAGCTGATGAGCCTCAGATACGGAACGATTCCTATCGTTAGGGAGACAGGAGGACTGAAGGACACAGTAGAACCGTACAATGAATTTGAAAAAACCGGAACGGGATTCAGCTTTACGAATTATAATGCACATGAGATGCTGAATACCATCCGTTATGCAGAACGGATCTATTACGATAAGAAACGTGACTGGAATAAAATTGTAGAGCGCGCCATGAACAAAGATTTTTCATGGAAGAACTCTGCAAGGCAATACGATGAATTATACAAAAGCCTGATTGGCGAATAAAGATAACCGTCCAGACAGGTCTGCGCATTTACTGCGCAGACCGTACGAAAACATGGTGGTTGCAGGCATCCAGGTCTTCGCCGCAGGCGAATCTCAATGGGCTGGATGCGTAACAGTTCAGGCTTGCCTGAACTGTTACGAATAAAGCGTATGGGCTGCCCTTTTATGAAGGGCGGCCGCAGGCATTCGTATATGGGAGAAGAAGTACAATATGAAAATAAAAGACAGACTGAATGAGAACCGGATACATATATCGTTCGAGGTGTTTCCGCCCAAGACAGACGCGGGATATGAAAAGGTACAGGAAGCAACCGACAGGATAGCCGCCCTGAACCCTGACTTTATAAGCGTTACATACGGAGCGGGCGGGGGAACCAGTAAAAATACCGCAAAGATTGCGGAGCATATCAAAGAGGATCTGGGAATCGAAAGCCTGGCACATCTGACCTGCGCGTCCTCAACGAAAGACGAGGTGAGGAGCGTAATAGGCAGCCTGAAGGAACTTGGAATCGAGAATATTCTGGCTCTTCGGGGAGACATTCCGGCTGATATGCAGTTCCCGTCGGAGGATCGTTTTCACTATGCCTATGAGCTGGTGGAAGAGATCAGGAAGCATGGAGACTTCTGCATCGGCGCTGCCTGTTATCCGGAAGGACATGTAGAGAACGAACATAAAGCAGATGATATAAAGTATCTGAAACAGAAGGTAGACAGCGGTGTGGATTTTTTGACCACGCAGATGTTTTTTGAAAATGACATCCATTACAACTTTCTGTACCGGATTCGGGAAGCTGGCATAACAGTACCAGTTCTGCCGGGGATCATGCCCATTACAAGCGCAAAACAGATGAAACGCAGCTGCGAACTGTCGGGAACCGTGTTTCCGCGGAGATTCCAGGCCATACTGGACAGATTTGGAGACTGTCCGGACGCAATGGAGCAGGCTGGGATTGCATATGCGACGGACCAGATTATTGACCTGCTTGCCAACGGCGTAAGGAATATCCACATTTATTCCATGAATAAACCGGAGGTGGCAGAGGCAATCATGAGTAATTTATCGGAAATTATTAAATGCTAGGAGTAATAACAGATGGATCATATGACAAAAGAAGCCATCCGTTATCTGGGATATGGAAAACATGCGGTAGATGATAAGACGCTGGCAATGGTGGAAGATTCATTCAGGAATCTCGAGGACATAGCAGGCAGAAGATCCATCTACCGCATCTTTGATTTGCAGCAGACGGCGGATGACAGGTTTACGATAGGCAGAGTAGAAATACAGAGCAGAAGTCTTGGGCGGAACCTGAAAGGGTGCCGTAAGATCATATTATTTGGCGCAACGCTGGGAACAGCGGTAGACCGGATGCTTGCCCGCCTTTCCTTAACGGATATGGCGAAGGCGGTGGTTATGCAGGCCTGCGCGGCTGCTCTGCTGGAAGAATACTGTGATGCGTGCCAGGCGGATATCGCTGCGCAGGTCTCAGCGGAAGGACTATATCTGCGGCCAAGGTTTAGTCCCGGATACGGTGATTTTGACATAAGCTGCCAGGCGCCTTTGATGCAGATGCTGGACTGTGCAAAGACGATAGGCCTGACAATGACTGACAGCTGTATGATGACTCCGTCAAAGTCTGTGACAGCGGTGATAGGAGCAGGCACAACAGAAGAAAAATGCCATATCAAAGGCTGTGAGGCCTGCGAAAAAGAAGACTGTATATACAGAAGGGATAAAATATGATTTTAGACAGATTAGGAAAAGAACTGCTGTTTTTTGACGGCGGAATGGGCACATTACTGCAGGCGGGCGGCTTAAAGCCCGGGGAGCTTCCAGAGACATGGAATATCACACATCCGGAACAGATTACGGAGATACACCGGAATTATATCCAGGCAGGGAGCGATATTATACTGACGAATACATTTGGGGCGAATGCATTGAAGTTTCATGACGACAGCTGTTCGCTGCAGGAGATCGTATCTGCCGCGGTAAGGCACGTGAAAGAAGCGTCTGCGCAGGCGGCGGTGCAGGGGCGGAGCGTTTATGCAGCACTGGATATCGGACCTACAGGAAAGCTGTTAAAGCCCATGGGGGATCTGGAGTTTGAGGAAGCGTACGAGGCATTCGGGGAGGTTGTAAGATACGGAACCGAGGCCGGAGCGGATCTGATTCATATTGAGACAATGAGTGATACATATGAGCTGAAAGCTGCCGTGCTTGCTGCGAAGGAGAATACAGACCTTCCGGTATTTGTGACCACCATTTTTGACGAGCGGGGCAAACTCCTAACAGGGGCGGATGTACCGGCGGTGGTGGCGCTTCTGGAGGGCCTGAGGGTGGATGCCCTGGGAATTAACTGCGGGCTTGGGCCAAAACAGATGCTTCCGATTCTGGATCAGATCCTGGAGTATACGTCCCTTCCCGTGATTGTGAAGCCGAATGCAGGGCTTCCAAAACAAGTACAAGGAGAGACGGTCTATGATGTGCTTCCCCGTGATTTTGCGTCTGTCATGCAGATGATTGTGGACCGCGGCGCGTCCGTGGTGGGCGGATGCTGCGGCACGACGCCGGAACACATCAGGGCGATGGCAAATCTGTGCCGGGGAATGGAACTCCGGCCGGTTACGCAGAAGGAGATCACGATCGTATCTTCTTATGGCAGATCGGTCTGCCTGGGTTCAGGATCGAAGATTATCGGAGAGCGGATCAACCCGACGGGGAAAAAGAAGTTCCGGCAGGCACTAAAGGAACATGACATAGATTATATTCTTAGGGAAGGCATCGCGCAGCAGGATAAAGGCGCGCATATACTGGATGTCAATGTGGGGCTGCCGGACATCGATGAGGTGTCTATGATGCGTGATGTTCTGTCTAACCTGCAGAGCGTGACTAACCTGCCGCTGCAGATTGACACCGTGGACACAAAGGCCATGGAAGCCGGACTGCGGATCTACAACGGAAAAGCCATGGTGAATTCCGTCAGCGGCAAACAGGAATCCATGGACGCTGTATTTCCACTGATCCAGAAGTATGGGGGTGTAGTCATCGGTCTTACGCTGGATGAAAGCGGCATTCCGGATACCGCGGATAAAAGAGTGGATATAGCCCGCCGCATCATTGCGGAAGCTGCAAAATACGGAATTCAGAAAAAAGACATTGTCATTGACGTTCTGGCTATGACAATCAGTTCGGATCCCGAAGGGGCCAGGGTGACGCTGGAAGCATTGAAAAAAGTGCGTGACGGACTTGGAGTCAACACGGTGCTGGGAGTATCCAATATCTCTTTTGGCCTGCCGAACCGCCCGGTTATCAATGCTAATTTCTATACAATGGCCATGCACAATGGTTTGAGTGCGGGGATCATCAATCCCTCCTCCGAGGAAATGATGAAGTCCTATTATGCTTTTCATGCGCTTATGAACCTGGACAGTAACTGTGAAGATTACATTGCGAAATATGCCGGACAGGATACCGGCGCCCCGGCGCCTCCTTCTGTTTCCGGGGAGATGTCCCTGGATCAGGCGATCGAAAAGGGGCTGAAAGAAGAGGCGCATCATATTACCGGCCTGCTTGTAAAGGAGCAGAAACCGCTGGATATCATCAATACGTATCTGATTCCTGCGCTGGACAATGTGGGGAAAGGCTTTGAGAAGGGAACTGTATTTTTGCCCCAGCTGCTGATGAGCGCTGAGGCGGCAAAAGCGGCTTTTACAATTCTAAAAGAATCGCTCGCGGCAGCCGGACAGGATCAGGAGAAGAAGGAGAAGGTGGTGCTTGCGACCGTGAAAGGGGATATTCATGATATCGGAAAGAATATAGTGAAGGTTCTTCTTGAAAACTACAGTTTTGATGTGATTGACCTGGGAAAGGACGTGGCGCCGGAACGGATTGTGGAGACGGTGCTGAAGGAGGACGTGCATCTGGCAGGGCTAAGTGCACTTATGACGACTACCGTTGTGAGCATGGAGGAGACAATCAAGCAATTGAAGCAGAAAGCGCCCGGATGCAGGGTCATGGTCGGCGGGGCTGTCCTGAATCAGGAGTATGCGGATATGATCGGAGCGGATTTCTATGGGAAGGATGCGATGCAGTCTGTTTATTATGCGCAGAAGCTGCTTAAGAATCAGTGAGGAATGTACCTTTTTTTATACAAGAAACCATATTGACTAAATTTTAACAAAAGGGTATAGTGGTAATGCAAATGAAACAGAATGGCAGACAGCTGCCTTTTTGGAGAAAATTCAGGAGGAAGAGAACCTATGATGAGAGGACTGCAGACACCGGTCCGTGCAATACGGAGAAGAGTGTTTACGGAAGTTGCAAAACTGGGATTTAAGGCTAACGCGGACACGCTGTTGGCGGATATGGAAGCGATACCCTATGAGATTGTAAATGACGATACGGAAAAATACCGCGAGAGTACCTACCGTTCACGCGCGATCGTGAGAGAGCGTTTGAGGCTGGCTATGGGTCTGTCGCTGCGGCCGGAGAATAAGCCGGTGCACCTGACTTCCGGAGTGGAAGCCAGCAACATTTCAGAAAAGTATTATGAGCCTCCGCTGATGCAGGTGATACCATCGGCCTGCGAGAGCTGCGAGGAGAACAAATATGAAGTGAGTAATATCTGTAAAGGATGCCTTGCCCATCCTTGCCAGGAAGTATGCCCGAAGGGAGCCATTTCTTTCGTGGACGGCAAGTCCTTTATAGACCAGGAAAAATGTATCAAGTGCGGTAAATGCAAATCGGTCTGTCCGTATGATGCGATCGCGAAGAAGGAAAGGCCTTGTAAAAATGCCTGCGGCGTTAATGCGATTGTCTCCGACAAATATGGAAGAGCTTATATTGATACAGAGAAATGTGTGTCCTGCGGTATGTGTATGGTAAGCTGTCCCTTTGGCGCCATTTCAGACAAGTCCCAGATCTTTCAGCTGACGAACGCGCTGCAGGAGGGCGGAGAGATTGTGGCCGAGATTGCCCCTGCATTCGTCGGTCAGTTTGGGGATAATATTACGCCGAGAAACATTAAGGCCGCCCTGCAGGAGCTGGGATTCTCAGAAGTCTATGAAGTGGCGCTGGGAGCAGACATTGGAGCCATAGCTGAGGCGCATCATTATGTGGATAAAGTGGTATCAGGGGAACTTCCGTTCCTGTTGACATCCTGTTGTCCGTCCTGGGCAGTAATGGCAAAGAAATTCTTCCCTGACCTGATCGACCAGATCTCGCAGGAGCTGACCCCTATGGTGGCGACAGCCAGAACCATTAAGCAGGAGCATCCGAACGCGCGAGTGGTATTCATCGGGCCGTGTGCGGCTAAGAAGCTGGAAGCGTCGAGAAGAACCGTGCGCAGTGATGTGGACTTTGTTGTGACTTACGAAGAGGTGCAGGCAATGTTTGACGCGAAAAACATTGACCTGAAGAAGTACGAAGCAGAGTCTTCATTCCACGACGCGACGGGAGCGGGCCGCGGCTATGCCTGTGCCGGCGGCGTGGCAGAGGCCATCGAGAACTGCATCAATGAGTATTATCCGGATGTGGAAGTGAACATTGAGCATGCAGAGGGGCTTGCCGAATGCAAAAAGATACTGACGCTGGCAAAAGCCGGACGTATGAACGGTTGTCTGATCGAGGGAATGGGCTGTCCGGGAGGCTGCATAGCAGGCGCCGGAACGAATATACCGGTCTCAAAAGCAAAGAAAGCTCTTGCCAACTATGTAAAGAATTCTTCCAACAATATTCCGCCGAAAGAACTGGCAGAAATCGAGCTAAAATAATATTTGAAAAACCGTACCAGCTATGGTATGATAGGTTAGAAATACAGAGTGGATCCGCATCCACTCTGTTTCTGTTGACCATATACTCATCGTTCCGGATATCCGGAGCGTATAAGGGCAGAATCATCATGGCTGCCGCAGATAAAGAAACCGGGAGGAATAGGGTTATGCAACCATATGGAGTGAACCAATTAAGAAAGATGTTTTTGGAGTTTTTTGAGAGCAAAGGGCACCTTGCAATGAAGAGCTTTTCATTAGTACCGCACAATGATAAGAGTCTTCTTCTCATCAATTCGGGAATGGCGCCGATGAAGCCATATTTTACAGGACAGGAGAACCCGCCGAGCAAAAGGGTGACAACCTGTCAGAAGTGTATCAGGACAGGAGATATTGAAAATGTCGGTAAGACAGCGCGTCACGGCACATTTTTTGAGATGCTGGGCAACTTTTCTTTTGGTGACTATTTTAAAGATGACGCAATCAAATGGTCATGGGAGTTTCTGACAGAGGTGGTAGGGCTGGATCCCGACAAACTGTACCCGTCTGTATATTTGGACGATGATGAAGCATTTGAGATTTGGAATAAAAAGATGGGGATTCCGGCGGAACGTATTTTCAAGTTCGGTAAGGAAGATAATTTCTGGGAGCATGGTTCAGGTCCCTGCGGTCCTTGTTCGGAGATCTACTATGACAGGGGAGAAGAGTACGGCTGCAGCCGCCCGGACTGTACGGTTGGGTGTGAGTGCGACCGCTATATGGAGATATGGAACAACGTATTTACCCAGTTTGAAAATGACGGCAAGGGAAATTATACAGAGCTCGAGCAGAAGAACATCGATACAGGCATGGGTCTGGAGAGACTTGCTTCGGTTGTTCAGAATGTGGATTCCATATTTGACGTGGATACGATCAAGGAATTGCGCAGCCATGTATGCAGGATGGCGGATGTTGTTTATGGGAAAGAAGAAGGTACGGATATTTCTATCCGCGTTATAACGGATCACGTACGTTCCGTAACATTTATGATATCCGATGGTATTATGCCTTCCAACGAAGGAAGAGGGTATGTGCTGCGACGTCTGCTCAGAAGAGCCTGCCGCCATGGAAGACTGCTGAATATCGAAGGCAATTTCCTTCCGGCGCTGGCCGAGACTGTAATCGAAGGCTCTAAGGACGGTTATCCGGAGCTGGAAGAGAAAAAAGATTTTATCCTGAAAGTGATTGCAAAGGAAGAAGAGCAGTTTAACAAGACGATTGATCAGGGACTTGTTATTTTATCCGATATGATTGACGGGATGGAGAAGCGCGCTGAAAAGACGCTTTCCGGAGAGGAAGCGTTTAAACTGTATGACACATATGGTTTTCCGATCGATTTGACAAAAGAGATTTTGGAAGAAAAGGGACTGGATGTGGATGAAGAGGGATTCCATGCTGCGATGGAAGTCCAGAGAAAGACAGCTCGCGCCGCCCGCGGCGTTACGAACTATATGGGGGCGGATGTGACCGTATACGAATCCATTGATCCGGGTATTACAAGCACATTTTTGGGATATAATAATTTAGTATATGAATCAGAGATTACGGTGCTGACGACGGAGACGGAGGTAGCAGAAGCCCTGTCAGACGGCGAGAGGGGAACTGTATTTGTAAAAGAGACGCCTTTCTATGCCACCAGCGGCGGACAGGAGGCCGATACGGGCGTTATACGCACTCCGGAAGGGGAATTTAAGGTAGAAGACACAATCAAGCTCCTGGGTGGTAAAATCGGCCATGTGGGACAGGTTGTCAAAGGTATGGTCAAGACAGGGGATAAGGCAGAGCTGGCCGTAGATGCCAGAAAGCGTTCTTTATCCGCAAGAAACCACAGCGCGACCCATCTGCTCCAGAAGGCGCTCAGGACAGTGCTGGGCACTCATGTAGAACAGGCAGGCTCCAGTGTGAATGAAGACAGGCTCCGTTTTGACTTCACACATTTTTCTGCGCTGAGCCAGGACGAACTCAAACAGGTAGAGGAAATTGTTAATGAGCATATTGCCGAGGCTCTGCCTGTGGATATTCAGAATATGCCGATCGAAGAGGCCAGAAAGACCGGTGCGCAGGCCTTGTTCGGTGAAAAGTATGGGGACATCGTAAGGGTGGTTAATATAGGCGGATTCTCGATTGAGTTCTGCGGCGGTACCCACGTAAAGAACACGAGCGAAATTATGGCGTTTAAGATTATTTCCGAGACAGGCGTGGCTGCAGGCGTGCGCCGCATTGAGGCACTGACATCGCAGGGACTTTTAGACTATTATGATACTCTGGAGAAGAAGATGAATGAGGCGGCGAAGCTGTTAAAGGCATCGCCGGATAACCTGGCGGAGAAGATCACACATGTGATGTCCGAGAACAAAACTCTTCACTCAGAGGTGGAAAGCCTGAAGAGCAGACTTGCACAGGATGCCATGGGCGATGTGATGGATCAGGTGCAGGAAGTGAAAGGCGTAAAGCTTCTGGCGGCAGAGGTGGACGGCGTTGATATGAATGGACTCCGCGACCTTGGAGACCAGATGAAGGAAAAACTGGGAGAGGGCGTAGTCGTCCTTGCCTCAGGAAATGAGGGGAAAGTCAGTCTTATGGTAACCGCTACAGAAGGTGCGATGAAACAGGGCGCACATGCCGGGAACCTTATCAAAGCGATTGCCGGCCTCGTAGGAGGAGGAGGCGGCGGCCGTCCGAACATGGCGCAGGCAGGCGGAAAGAACCCGGCAGGCATCAAAGATGCGCTTGCAAAGGCTGTTGAAGCACTGGAAGGACAACTTTCTTAGTTTTTTTGCCGGAAACAGTTGACGTTTAGTGAAAATATGATATAATCTTTTGTAGTGCAATAAATATACTCGAACAGTCGTATGATGCACAATACAAGGCTGAAGGGGAGGTTAGGTGTGAGACTATGTCAAATGTAATCGTTAAAGAAAACGAGACGTTAGATAGCGCTTTACGCAGATTCAAAAGAAACTGTGCAAAGGCTGGCATTCAGCAGGAGATTCGTAAAAGAGAACATTACGAAAAGCCAAGCGTAAGACGTAAGAAAAAATCTGAAGCTGCTAGAAAACGTAAATATAATTAATATGTGCAGATAAATAGAGTGTTGAAAAACACTCTATTTTTGTGTTTTGAGGACAGCGGAGGATGCGAATGGCAAGGACGGCCGGAATACGGGTTAGCTTTGTATTTTCTTTATTTATTTAAGATTTGTTTAAGACTTTCCAAAGTTCGTAGTAATGTCTGTGAAGCTGTGATATGATTACCAAAGGAAACTGATGGGACATTAACATAAGATGGAGATGAGAATATGTGGGATAAGGTGATATTTGGAAGAGATTTATATCATGTGGTACTGTGGTTCCTTACGTACAGTATTCTTGGGTGGATAGTGGAATCTATTTACATGTCCATTTGTAATAAAAAGTGGACAAACCGGGGATTTTCAAAAGGACCGTTCTGCCCGATCTATGGAGTGGGGGCTTTGACAGTATATTTTGTACTGAGTCCTTACAGTCACAACAGAGTGCTGCTTTTCTTTCTGGGAGCCATACTGGCTACAACAATCGAATGGGTGACAGCCAGGATTATGGAGCGGATATTCGGTGAGGTCTGGTGGGATTATACGGACAAGCCGTTTAATTATAAAGGAATTCTCTGTCTGGAAAGCACGCTGGCGTGGGGACTGTACACTTTGATCTTGTTTGGGGTTCTGCACGGGTTTGTTGAGCGGATTGTAAATGCGATACCTTTCCATATTGGAAGAATTGCAGGTACATTACTGATCTTGGTTTATATTATTGATTTTACCTCTTCTTTTTATAAAGAGAAGCGGGAGAACCTGCCGGTCTCGTTCAGTAAGATTAAGAACAGCTTTCGGAACTTGATCGGACGTTAGATGGCTGCTGAGGCCGTTACTGTTCCCCCTGCGGGCGCGCGCAGTACTGATACCAGGGTATACGGTTAGAATTTTTACTTGACGTTAGGAAAAAACTGGTATATACTAAATGAGTGAAATGACAAAGGCGTCATAGACATAGGTCTATGGCGTTTTTTTGCACTTTAACAGGAGATATCAGCTATGTTCATCAGGAAAGAATGAAATATTTTGGCGATATCTTTTACAAGGAATGGGAAAATATAAGAAATGAATAATACAAACAGATTTCCTGCAAAAATGTCATTATCACATAAAACAAGGGATGAGACTGTCCGCATAGTTGTCATCGTTTAAACTAAAGCTAATATTGCAGTAAACACGGATGATATTTAAAATGTTATAAAAGCATTTTGCCGTATACTTTGTCGGGTTTAATACTATACAGTTTTAAAGTTGTAAAAATTATGAAATTTATGATTGACAAAGTTGCAGGCAGCTTTTAAAATAAACGAGTAGACAAAGTTGTCATGATGCGGGGCAGGTTGTCACCCCGCCATTTTTATATTATTTCAGGAGGTAGAAAAGGATGTCATACGTTGATGAGGTAATTGAATTAGTTGTGAAAAAGAACCCTGCAGAACCGGAGTTCCACCAGGCGGTAAAGGAAGTGCTGGAGTCTCTGAGAGCCGTTGTTGAGGCAAATGAGGAGAAGTTCCGCAGAGATGCTCTTCTGGAGAGGCTTGTAGAGCCTGAGAGACAGCTGAAGTTCCGTGTACCATGGGTAGATGACAGCGGTCAGGTTCAGGTTAACACAGGGTACAGGGTTCAGTTCAATAGTGCGATTGGGCCATATAAGGGCGGTCTTCGTCTGCATCCTTCAGTAAACCTTGGCATTATCAAATTTCTGGGATTTGAACAGATCTTCAAGAATTCCCTGACGGGGCTTCCGATCGGCGGGGGAAAAGGCGGTTCTGACTTTGATCCGAAAGGAAAATCAGACAGAGAAGTTATGGCTTTTTGCCAGAGCTTTATGACGGAATTATGTAAATATATTGGAGCAGATACAGATGTACCTGCAGGTGATATCGGCACCGGTGCAAGAGAGATTGGATATATGTATGGACAGTACAAGCGTATCCGCGGATTATCAGAAGGTGTACTTACAGGAAAAGGCTTAAGCTACGGCGGATCTCTGGCCCGCACAGAGGCTACCGGATACGGTCTGCTCTATCTGACAGAAGAGATGCTTAAGCTGAATGGAATTGATATTGCTGGTAAGACAGTAGCAGTATCAGGTTCAGGAAATGTTGCTATTTACGCAACACAGAAAGCTCATCAACTGGGGGCTAAAGTAGTGACAGTCAGTGACTCCAACGGATGGGTATACGATCCGGATGGGATTGACGTAGACACGCTGAAGGAAATCAAGGAAGTTAGGCGTGCAAGACTGACAGAATACAAGAACTACCGTCCAAATTCCGAGTACCACGAAGGAAGAGGGGTTTGGTCAGTAAAAGTTGATATCGCGCTGCCATGTGCAACCCAGAACGAACTCTTGCTGGATGATGCAAAGGCACTTGTTGCAAACGGATGTATTGCAGTAGCCGAGGGCGCTAACATGCCGACAACTCTGGAAGCGACAGAATATCTGCAGAAAAACGGTGTATTATTTGCACCTGGAAAGGCTGCAAATGCAGGCGGTGTTGCAACTTCAGCCCTGGAGATGTCCCAGAACAGCGAGCGTCTTAGCTGGACATTCGAGGAAGTAGACACGCAGCTTCAGAGAATTATGGTGGACATCTGTCATAATATGGCAGATGCTGCTGAAAGATATGATGTAAAAGGAAACTATGTGGTAGGTGCAAACATTGCGGGATTTGAAAAAGTAGTAGACGCAATGACGGCGCAGGGCATCATATAAATCGGGATTTAGTTGACAGGCTTCAGTCCTGTCGACGGACGGGGACGCTTCATGACAGGGAGGCCGGGAAGGTGCTGGGGCTGTATATGCCGTTGCGATATGCACCCATGCTGCTAAGTGATTCTAGAACAGCCGATGCC
>NZ_WKZK01000060.1:0-32535 GCF_009680135.1 Eubacterium sp. BIOML-A2 | reverse complement strand
ACCTGGGGCCAGCGCGAGAAGCCATCAGGGCTTCTCGTGATGTCCCCAGGTTGCCCCGGGTTTCCTTCTTTTTTCCTTTACTCCAGCTTACAGTCCGCTTCCGTCCCCAGCCATCCCTATGTCCGGTTCCAGCGGCGTCCGTCCATTCATTCGCAAGCTCATTCCCTACTTCCGATTCCTGAACTGTACGGGTGTCATGTTGTACATTTTTTTGAATACGCGGTTGAAGTGTTCTACGTTTTGGTATCCCACGGATTCTGCGATGCTTTCTACGGTTGTATTGCTGCTTTTCAGCATGGAACGTGCTTTTTTCATTCTTACTTTTTTCAGAATGTCTCCAAATGTCATACCGGATTTTTCTTTAATGTATTTGGAGAGGTATGGCTTGGAGAGGAAGAATTTCTCTGATAAGTCATCCAGTGTTACGTCTTTGTAGTTTGCATAAATGTAGTTGGTGATTTCTAATAATCGCTCATCTTTGCTGGATTCGCTGCTCTTGATTTCTTCGATCTTATTAACTGCAACGACAAGCGCTTCCACGGATGCCTTGATAATATCTGCGTCGATTCCTACACCCCAATATTTCTTTTTGTTGCAAATTACACCTACATAGGCAACCGCTTTTGAGGAGGAGCCTTTTGTCAGGGAATGTTCTTCGTAAAATGCAAGTTCGTAGCTGATGTCAAAATAGTGCTTAATGGCATTGCTTACTGCGTCCAGACGGCCGTTTCCTACGCCGGTGATCCGGCGGTTGCTGCCTGAATGGTGGATGACAGCGTCTGCCACAATGCCGTCTTCCTGTTTAAAATGGCATTCATCCACTGTAAAGATGGATTTTGCATTGATGTAATTGTCTTCGAATATGTGATATACCCAGTCAGGATCCAGCTCTTTGTGCGCTTTGTCTGAAACGTCTTTTACCAGATAGCCTACCTCTTCTTTCATTTTATCCGGAAGGCTGATTCCGAAGCTCTGCTTCAGGATATAGTTCACGCCGCCCTTGCCGGACTGGCTGTTGATGCGGATTACGTCAGAGTCGTATCTTCTGCCCACATCTTTGGGGTCGATCGGAAGATACGGAACATCCCACTTATCACACTGTTTTTCTTCTCTCCATGACATGCCTTTTGCAATAGCATCCTGATGGGATCCGGAGAATGCGGTAAATACCAGTTCTCCTGCATACGGCTGGCGGGGAGAAACCTTCATCCTTGTGAGGTGCTCATATATTTCGCAGATGTCACTCATATTCGTGAAATCAAGTTTTGGATCTACCCCATGTGAAAACATATTCATTGCAAGGGTGATGATATCCACATTGCCTGTTCTCTCTCCGTTTCCAAATAAGGTTCCCTCGATGCGGTCCGCTCCGGCCAGAATTCCCAGTTCGGCATCGCTAACGCCTGAACCTCTGTCATTGTGCGGATGAAGAGAAAGAATCACGTTTTCACGGTATAACAGGTGCTTATCGAAATATTCTACCTGGCTTGCAAAAACATGAGGCATTGCGTTCTCCACTGTTGTCGGGAGATTGATGATTGCTTTCGTCTTACTGGTAGGCTTCCATACATCCAGAACCGCATTGCACACGTCCAGCGCATAGTCAACTTCTGTTCCCGGAAAACTTTCCGGACTATATTCGAAAGTAAAATTGCCTTCTGTCTCTTTTGCCAGTTTCTTTAATAACTTGGCTCCGTCGACCGCAATTTTTTTAACTTCTTCTTTGTCTTTTTTAAATACTTGTTCTCTCTGTGCCACGGAAGTGGAATTGTATACATGTATTACGGCGTGAGGAGCACCCTTAACCGCTTCAAAAGTTCTTTTAATAATATGTTCTCTCGCCTGTGTCAGCACCTGAATCGTCACATCATCCGGTATCATATTCTGCTCAATAATTGTCCGGAGAAACTGGTATTCAGTTTCCGATGCAGCTGGAAAACCCACCTCAATTTCCTTGAATCCTACGTCTAATAAAAGCTGAAAAAATTCGATTTTCTCGTCCAGGCCCATAGGTTCGATCAGCGCCTGGTTCCCGTCTCTCAAATCCACGCTGCACCATGCAGGCGGTTCCGTAATCGAGTCCTTTTTCACCCAGTCATAGCATGGTTCAGGCGGCATGAAATACATTTTTTTGTACTTTTCATAATTTTTCATAGTTACATCTCCTTATATTTTATCAAATTAATTGTCTTTTTTTATCTTCATCCATACTAACATAAGTATTGCCTATTATCCAGTGGTAAAATTAATCATTTAAATTGATATTTTTTAACATATACATACCAAAAATTGTTTTTATATACCACTTAAAGGTTTTTTCCTGTACTCCTGAAGCCGTTGTTATATCATAAGATCTTAATTTTTCTCCATTTAAAGTATATACGACCTCGCCGGCCTTCTGGCCCTTAACTACAGGGGCATCCAGTATCTCTTCCTTCTCCCAGCTCATTTCTACCTGCTCGTCGGTTTTAAGTAGCAGCCTCCATTTAGGATCTGCCCCTACAACTTCCAGGGGAACTTCTGTCTCTGTTTGGAACGGATGCTCTTTATCGATCCCATTTTCAACCTTCACTGTTCCCGCGTCTATTTCCTGCCAGATGTCCCGGTATTCATAGTTATCCAGCGCATAATTCATCAGAGCCTTTGTGTCCGCCCACTTGTAGCTTTTATTGTTGGGCCACCCGCATGCAAGCAGGGCCACGATAAAGGTTCGGTCATCCCTTCTAAGTGATCCCACATAACAGTAGCCCGCATCTCCCGTAAATCCTGTTTTCCCCGACAGCGCGCCGTCCATCATCTGCAGGAATGCATTATGGTTTGTACAGGAATACGTGGATTTTCCGGAGCAGTCGGTAAACTGGTAGGAGGGTGTCCGGGTGATCTCCAGAAACATCTCCTTCTGCGGCGAATCCATGATGCAATACTTCATGATTCTCGCCAGATCCTCCGCCGTAGTGTGATGGCTTCCGTTTTCGTCCGCGGCATCCAGTCCGTTAGGAGTAATAAAATATGTATTGCCGCAGCCCAGCTCTTTGGCTTTGGCGTTCATCATGTCCGCAAACCCTTCCACACTGCCTCCAATGTTTTCGGCAATGATCACTGCCGCATCGTTGTGGGATTCCAGCATGAGCGAATATAGCAGGTCCCTGAGATAAAATGTTTCCCCTTTATATGCCCCAAGATGAACCTTTGGCTGGGATGCGGCATATGCGCTCACTGTCATTTCACTGTCCAGTTTTCCATATTCCAGAGCCAGTATGCAGGTCATGATCTTTGTTGTGCTGGCCATCGCCTTCTCCTGTTGTCCATTTTTTGAAAATAAAATACGCCCGCTGTCTGCATCCATCAAAACTGCTGACTGGGCGTATAAATTATCCGGCTCTTCCGACTCTGCGCGAACCACCATAACTGTACTGCCCCAGGTTCCCGAAAAAACCATACAGCAGATTAAAATAAACACTGTGATCCGTTTCCTTATCTTATGGACAGCTTTGCCGTCCTGTCTTTTCCTTTTTATCATGTCCAGGCACTCCATAACATACTATGTTATTAGTATTTATGTGGGTCATGGCGCCAATAGAACTATTTTCGTTAAGATATACAGCCCATAGGCCGTGCATAATAACCTGTTTTCTCCTGATTCCTATATATCCAGCTTCAGCTGGGCCTCATCTTCCGCTTCCTCTTTAAAATGTTCCACCTGCTCCGGATTTATTGTAGGAAGTTCATCCAGCGACTGGACGCTGAACCTCCGCAGGAATTCCTCCGTGGTCCCAAACAAAAGCGGCCTTCCGGGTGCATCCATACGTCCAACTTCCTCAACGAGTCCGTACTCCACCAGCTTATTCACCGCATGGTCCGACTTCACGCCCCTTATTTTTTCAATCTCCAGCTTGGTGACAGGCTGTTTGTATGCGACAATGGACAGCGTCTCCAGCAGAACCTCCGTCAGTACATACCGTTTGGGCTGTTTTGCGATCCTGATCAGATATTCGTAGGTCTCTTTTTTCGTACACATCTGGAAAGAATCTTCCAGTTCTATAATCCGGATTCCCCTGTTGTCTTCCTCGTACCGGTCCATCATATTATGTATGATCTTTCTCGTCGTATTCTCGTCGTGTTCTATCACCGCTGCAATTTTTCCCAATTCCACCGACTCCCCCATCGTAAAGAGGATAGCTTCAATGATGCCCTGCAGTTTTTCTATCTCCATATCTTCTTCCATTCCTTTCAAATCAGCGAGTCAATCATAATATCCCCGCATGTCTCCTCCTGTTCTACCCGAATGGTTCCCAGCTTCATCAATTCCAAAACTGCCAGGAATGTTACCACAATATGCATCTTGCTCTTCTGCGCTTCCAGAAGCTGCCGGAAACTGAATCTCCTGTGTGACCTGGCATAGTCTTCCACATAGGACAGCTTAACGGGAAGAGGAACTTCCTCCTTCTCGATCGTACCGAACTTGCTTCTCACCGGGTCTATCTTATCCTCCTGGCGCTTCATGACGTCTTTGAATATCTGGTTCAGCTTTTTCAGCGTTAGATCTCCCAGAAGAAGATCTAAATCTACAGGCTCCACATATCCCATCACTTCCTCCGGAATTGTGGGAACCTTATAAAGGATCTGATCCGCATCCAGCTGCCGGTCTTTCAGTTCATATGCCATATACTTGTACATCTTATATTGAAGCAGCTGTTCCACCAGTTCGGCACGGGGATCTTCTTCCTCCCCCTCCTCGTTCACTTCCTTCGGAAGCAGCATTCTGCACTTGATATCCAGAAGAGTCGCTGCCATTACAAGGAATTCGCTCATAACATTGAGGTCTTCCTTCTGCATGTTCCGGATGTATTCCATATACTGATTTGTAATCTCCACAATCGGTATATCGTATATATCTATTTTATTCTTATCTATTAAATGAAGCAGAAGGTCCAGCGGGCCTTCGAACACTTCCAGCTTTACTGGTATTCCCATACTTACGCTCCCTGCTGCAGATATTCACACTGCATTTTATTATAAGGGAAATGCACAAAATACTCAAGTTTATTTCGTTTCCCTGTATGGAAGCAGGCTGATTGCCACCACTTCCGCATAATTGCAGAACCGCAGATTGATCGTGTGGGTTCCAAGTCCCTTGCTTACGGCAATCGCCTGACTGCCTTCCACGGTCATCTCCCCGGAATACTTTGGAAATAGCGCCGCCTGAGGAGTAATCACCCCCCCAAGCCCGGGAATGCGCACGATTCCCCCATGAAGATGCCCCGATACTGTCAGATCCGCCCCCCATTTCCTGTATGCAGGATAATAAACAGGATTATGCGCCAGAAGAATCTGATATTTGTCCCGGTCCGCCCTTCCAATGCATTGTCTGATATCTGCTGCGTCCACTTGGTGTTTTTTGAATTTCTCATAAGTAAGCATCGGCAGTTCAAGCCCGTTCACCCGGACAGGCAGCCTGTCCAGTTTTATGTCCGCTGTCTGGTTCTCCAGATAATGGACACCGGAGAGTGCCAGTCCTTCTTTGAACTTTTTGTATACGCTCTTTTCATACTTTTCCGGGTATTCTTTCAGCCTCTGCTCGTGGTTGCCAGGGCCATAATATACCGGACATATTGCAGGAAGCCGGGTAACAAAGTCCAGGGCTTCCTGATAAGAGGCGGTGTCTTTCCCCACAAGCATATCTCCCGCTATCAGGATCAGATCCGGCTTTTCTTTCCGTATTGCATCCAACAGCCTGCTGTTATGCTCTCCGTAGGATTTATTATGAAGATCTGCCAATAAAATGATCTTTTTCTCGCTGTCCAGTTTTTTAAATGCAGGCACCTTCAGGGTATATCTGGTAATTTTGAAAAAGCGCAGTTCCCGCCTTCCTTCAGCCAGACACAACAGGAAAACCAGAATAACCGCCGCAATGATTCCCTTCCACATCTTAATTGCCTTCTACAATGGCAATCCCGGAGCTGGTTCCGAGCCTGTCTGCCCCTGCCTTAACCATTTCCCTGGCCTTCTCTGTTGTCCTAATGCCGCCCGAAGCCTTCACGCCCATAACCGGCCCCACTGTCTGCCGCATCAGGGCAACGTCCGCCGCAGTAGCACCTCCTTTGGAGAATCCCGTAGATGTTTTTACAAAATCGGCTCCGGCCTCCTTGCAGATCTGGCATGCCTTTATCTTTTCCTCGTCAGTCAGAAGGCATGTTTCCAGGATCACTTTCACAATGGCACGCCCTGCAGCAGCCTCAACAACAGCGGCTATATCGTCCTTCACGTACTGCCAGTTCCCGCTCTTTATCATACCGACATGAATCACCATATCGATTTCCTCCGCCCCGTCATATACTGCAGTCAGCGTCTCGCCCACTTTTCCGTCTGTAGACATGGCGCCCAGGGGAAAGCCTACTACGGTGCATACCTTTACATCCGTTTCTTTTAACAGCTGAGCGCAATAGTACACAAAGCTGGAATTTACACATACGGAATGAAATCCGTATGCTGCAGCCTCATCACAGAGCTTTTTCACATCCTCCTTAGTGGCATCCGGTTTTAAAATCGTGTGATCTATCATTTTTGCAAAATCCATAATATTCCTCCATTGTATACCGGTATACACAGCCGGCATTGCATTTATCATCTACACTATCCTAACATCTTTTATCGGTAAATTCAATTTTTTATTGATCTTTGCCCCTTCTTTGATTCTACGTTTTAATTTTAATATATTAATACAATACGTTTACTATTCTAAAAATAAAAAAAGGAAGCAAGATACTCCTGCTTCCTTTAAAAATTTCTTATTTAATCATTTTTCAGAGCATCATCGAAAGCTACATCGGATGGTGAAAAATTAATTTTCTTTGTAAATGCACAGGCCTCGGTTCCCCCGAATACCCGTTCCATGCCACTGTCCTCCCATTCTATCGACAATGGTCCCTCGTAATTTTTCTGATTGAGAACCCGGATAATATTATCAAAATCAACGTCCCCGTGCCCTGGTGATACAAAGTTCCAGCCTCTCCTCTGGTCTCCAAATGTAATATGTGAGCCCAGTATTCCATTTCTTCCATTTAGGTTCACCTTTGCGTCTTTGATGTGGACATGATATACACGATCCGCAAAATCGTATAAAAATACTGCCGGGTCTACTCCCTGCCAAATCAGATGGCTTGGGTCAAAATTAATTCCTATTGTGGGGCGGTACTCAAATACTTCCAGAAGTTTCTTTGTACTCCAGTAATCATATGCTATTTCCGTAGGATGTACTTCCAGCGCCAGCTTAACATTGTATTCGTCGAATACATCCAGAATCGGAGTCCACAGTCTTTTCATCGTCTGATATGCTTCTTCCACCTGCTCTTCCGTCGTCTGCGGGAAAGAATACCACATTTTCCAAATTGGTGATCCCATAAAGCACGTTACTACCTCTACCCCCATATTCCTGGCTGCTTTTGCTGTATACTTCATCTCTTCAACAGCCCACTTCTGAATTTCCTCTGGCTTTCCTGCCAGTTCGGATGGTGCGAACCCATCCAGCCTTGGATCGTAGGCATATGTTAAGGCATCTCCGACACACTGCCCGGTCAGATGAGCGCCGATTGCCCAACAGCCTAAGTTGTATTTTTGCAGCACACCCAGGATTTCTTTTACATATTCTTTATTCTCAGCCGCTTTTCTTACATTCAGCTGTCCCCATGTTGCGATCTCTAACCCCTCATATCCCATTTTAGAAGCAGTACTGCACATTTCCTCCAATGGCAGGTCTGCCCACTGTCCCGTGAAAAGTGTTACTGGTCTTGACATCGTCTCTTTCTCCCTTCTTCTCTATAGCTCAACCCATACATTTCCATGCTCCTGGCTCTTAAGGCATGCCTCTACATACTTCAGTCCCTGAATGCCATATCCAATTGTCGGATAATCAATCATTTCCTCTGTAAAGGTTCCGGTCCTTTTTGCTGCCACGCATTCCCCGAAGCTGTCATACAGATTGCCCATCGCTTCCAGCCAGCCTTCCGTATGTCCGGCCGGAAGGCGTCCGTATCTGGCTGCTTCCGGAGTAATTGCAGGATAACTTCTTTTCACCAGGCGCGGAATACCATCCTCTTTAATCAAAGTTACTTCTTCCGGGGCCTCCTGGAACCATAGAATGGTGCCTTTTGAACCATAGATTCTGATTCGCAGGCTATTATCACATCCTATGGCAAACTGGGAAGTCCAGTTGATTCCTGTTGCCCCGCCTTCATACTCAACCAGAACCTGGTCATTGTCATCCAGCTTTCTTCCCGGAACAACAATATCCATTTTTGCCAGCACCCGTCTTATTTTTAACCCGGTCATCATTGTGACCGCATTCTCTACATGGGTTCCCAGGTCTCCCAGGCAGTTCACCCTGCCTGACTGTTTTGGATCACAGCGCCACTCGCCCTGTTTTCCTCCCCAATCCTTTTCATTGTATAGCCAGCCCTGAGGGTATTCTGCCATGACAGTGCGGACCGGGCCTATTTCTCCGTTTTTCACTAAATCACGCACATATTTTGCGGTCACGTGTCCCATATAGGTATAAGTAACCATAAAGAGCAGTCCCTTTTCATCGGCAATCCTCTTTAAGTCCTCCGCCTGGCTGCTGTCTGTTGCAAGCGGCTTATCACATGCCACATGAATCCCGGCTTCTAAAAATGCTTTACACACCTCATAGTGGGTGGCATTGGGAGTAACCACAACCACAAAGTCAATCCCATCTTCTCTTTTTCCTTCCGCCAAGGCCATTTCCTTATAGTTCTCATAACAGCGCTCTGTATCCAGCCCCAATGCCTCCCCATGATCTCTCGATTTCTCAGGATCCCTTGAGAAGCAGCCCGCCACAAGCCTCGCCGTATCGTCTACGCTGATCGCCCTCCGGTGTGCGTCTCCTATAAATGCGCCGGGTCCTCCGCCAACCATGCCGTATCTCAGATTTTTTCTCATTCCGGTTTGCCTCCCCATAGTTTTTCTCTTTCCTCTCTCTCCATATTCTTAAAATATTGCAGAGATTTTACTGCGCTATCCAGGGAATTATCTGCCGGAACACTTCCTTCTATTGTTATGAACCCTTGGTATCCATCCCGGAGCAGCATATCATAATGTTCCCTGAAATCTACCGCCCCCTCTCCAAACGGAACACTGACAACCTTTCTCCCATCGTTGCAGAGAATCCCGTCTTCTGCCGTACTATACGCAAAATCCTTAAAATGAACCGATACTGTCCTGTCTTTGAATATCTCATACACTTCTGCCGGATTCTCCAATGCAGTTAATGGATTTCCTGTGTCATGGGTATATTTCAGCTTCCTTACCGCTTGAAAGATACGTTCCATTTCGCCGCAGCTGCAGTATGGCACCGCAATGCTTTCCAGTGTCTCCGTGCTGATTGTCATTCCTATTTCTTCTCCATAATCCACGCAGGCCTTCAAGCCGTTAACCATATTATGGAATGCGTCTTCTCTCGTAATATCTGCATCTGCCGTATAAACAGAAGGCATAAGCAGTACATTGCGGCACCCCGCCTCGTGTGCATGGCTGATCAGGCGCTTTGCCCTTCCCAGCATAGTTTCAAATTTACTTTTTGTCTTTGCATTCGCAAAAGGAATGATAATATTTACAGAAGATAAAGTGATCCCATACTGTTCTAATATCTTCTTTGCTTCTTTCCCTTCCGTCTCTAAATGAAAATCCATCATGTCTATACCGTCATAGCCGGCATCTTTTGCAAATTTTACATAATCCTCGAAGGTCATACTGCCATTTTTGACGGGCACACCATGTCCGTTCAGAAATTCAAACACTTCATCAATTGTGGGGTTTTCGCCTTCGTACCCAAACTCTTTCATCATCATCATATGTATAAAATTCGGTTTCTTTACCTTCAGCTCATCGTTGACCATGAGCGACATTAAACTGTATTTCATGCGGCACCTCCTATCCCCTTATTTCCGCCAGTATTGACTGTTCCAGGCGGATATGCCGCTTCACATAATCAAAAGAACTTCTTCCGGGCTTGATCTGTCCTTCAAACTCTGATACGACATAACCGTCATAATCTTCCTCATCTAAAACTCTCAGGATTTTGTCGTAAGGAATCGTAGCTTCGCTTCCGTCATCCAGAATCTCGAAGAATTTACCGTGCATATGCGGGCAATACTTCATGATTTTTCTTAACCCATCAAAGTCAGGATTCTTCGAGAACTGCATATATCCATACATGGATTCAAACAAGTTCATTTCAGATGGTGTCGCATTTTTAGCTGACAAGATCTGACGGCCTTCCTCTCTTGATACTCCGTCATAGCGAAGCTGTGTTGCTAATTCTACAATTTTTCTGTCCGCACCGTTTTCAATGGCTCTGTTTAAGTCTGCCTTATTCGGCCTGTCTGCAAAGATTCCAAAATCAGGCACAAATCCCAGATATGCGGAGCCCGTCTCCTCAAACATATTGTAGTACTCCGTCATGATATGGCTGGAAGGCGTCTCCGGGTTATGGATCTCAATCGTGAGTTTTACTCCATAGAATTCGGCATATTTAGCTGCTCTCTGCATGACCCTTGGGGAGATTAAAAACTGTGATTTAAGTACCGGACACTCCAGTTTGTTTGCATTCTGAAGATCTTGTATTACGACAGCAAGCATCTCTTCATCCGTCAGATTCCTGTCTTTTCTCTTGCCGCGGTCCATATTACCGCTGACCGCAACCAGCTTTACGCCATAATCCTGAGCATATCTCCTGATTTCACCTGCATATGCATCACTGACATACGGATACTCCGGAAACATTGAGGTCGCAACAATCTCCATTCCGTCGCACCCTAATTCTGCTATATGCCGCACCATATCCTCCAGAGTCGCTTTATCGTCAACCCATTCTGCCACATAGGAATGCGTTGTAACACCTAATTTTATATTACTCATCTTTATACCATCCTTTCTGACTTAAGCAATTGTATCTTCGAGAATCATGATCTTTTCATCACAGCTGTCCACCGGTGTATACCTATCTTCGGCCCCTGGCTGGGGAAGATACGGATTGCGAAGCATAAGAGTCAGCTTAACCCGGTGCTCTCCAGCCTTCAGCCCGCCTTCCTTTCTGATTTTAATGGTCGCCGGATCTTTAATGCTCCAAAATTCGTAATATGCTTCTTTTAACTGATTCGGCATAAACTCTTTTCCATTGATACAGAACCGTATGGACTCTTCCTCTATTTTTTCATGATCCACTTCAACAGCAAGTTCATCAATGACTGATAAATAATGGCCCCGGTAGTATGCCAGCCTTAAGTCAAACTGATAACCCGCCTTTCTTTTGTTTTCATAATAATTTTTTAAGGTACCGTCTCTTAATGTTTCTGTTAATTTGACTCTCATTACAAATCCCATGATTTGTCCTCCTGTTCTATTCATTACATTCCCTTCTTAATTGCCTTCCTGTACAGCTGCCGCCCGGATCTCTTCCTGGCTGCTTTTGTTCTTAACAAACAGCAATGCCAGTACAGCAATTACAATACTTCCAATTCCGGCCATGATAAAGCGGCTGCCGGCATCCGGTCCAATCATTGAGGATGCCAGATTGACTACGACCGGCGAAAATGCCTGTCCGAGATTGATGATCGCAGACAGAAAAGCAAGGGAAAAAGTCAGTGTACTCGGCGTGCTCATCTCGGATACGTGGAAGTTGGCCGTGGACGCAAACATGCAGAAGCCCACACCTGTTATAAATGCCCCCATGCAAATCAATACGACACTATTCCCAAGAAATCCTATCAGAAGTCCTGCTGCACCCAGTGCATAAGCCGCAGCAATCGTCTTCCTTTTTAACTTCACAACAATTTTCCCAACAAAAAATCCTGTAACCAGCCCTGCTATGGTATAACAAGTCGTGATGTAACTGGACTCTACCGCGCCTCCCAAAGATCTCTCTGCCACGAGCACAGCTGCATTATTATTGAATACATTGATGCAGACATAGAACACAAATCCTGTCAATGCGATCATCCACACCTGCTTTGACATACGTCTGCTTTGCTTGATCTGTCCGCTTTCCTCTTCCTGATCCAAATGTCCTTTAGGCAGCAGAATACATTCCAGAATAATAATCGGTATCAGGATCAAATATGCCAGAAAAGCATGATACCATACGGATGCTCCTAACCGGCCGCCCAGCAGTGAACTTACGGTTCCCCCGATTGAAATAAATGCAGCATATAGCCCAAGCATCCCGCCTCTTTCCGCGCCTTCGAAAAACTCGCAAATCAGTGCTGTCAGCGCGGTCATAGCGATCCCCATGCCAACACCGATGATACAGGAGCATGCCAGAATGACCTGTGCATTAAAATGGAAGAAATAGGGGAGTATGCCTCCGACCAAATAACAACACGTACCAAAAATAATCAATGTCTTTTTTAAAAAGCGTTTTGCCAGTCTGGCTGCAACCAGCCCCAGCGGGATAGAAATCAATGATGGAATAGAAATTATCATCTGGATCAGGGATACGCTGGTATCCGGAAACTCCTGAACCATCGCTGCTATAACCGCTGCCGGCGCCAAAAATGTCATCATTCCCATGGCTGACAGCAGCAGCGATACCTTTGCCTTCATTTTATCACTCATGCTTGATTCTCCTTTTCATTTTTCAGATTCATGAACCTTTTAGCTATCGATAACTATACTATAGTGATATTTAAAGTGAATTACAAAGGAGAACTTGTTGTACAGAAACGACAAGTTTGTGGTTTTATCTTATGTTCATATATTGCTAAATAACTGTTTTTTATCTATAATGTAACTTGAATTCACTGTAACAGCAAAGGAGGAGGGGAACCATGGACCACATTCATGATGTAAATGAATACGAAAGAATCCCGCATACACAGGTAAGCAATGTCAACTTCTTTCTGATTAATCTGACCTACCGTCCCCCTCACATGCACCATGACTTTGAGATCGTGCAGGTTATTGAAGGAGGCCTTCATGTCAAGACACTCACAGAAGAATTCGACCTCGGTCCCGGTGAGATAGCATTATTTAACCCGGATGAATTCCATACATTACATAGCAGACAGAGTGACTGCATCCTTTTGACCATCCAGGCAGACCCTTCTTTTTGCGCCGCGCATTACCCTGCAATCCAAAATATACGTTTTAATACCAGCAATGTCACTTCCATCACTCCATTTGCTGAAGCCCTGGATATCATCCATACTTGTTTTAACCTTGGCTATAACTACTGTTTTAGAGCGCCTGGTTTTGAGCTTCGTTGTGTCAGAGACCTGTACCGGTTATTCTGGTACTTTACAGCATTTGTGCCATACCATATGCTGAAAGATACAGAAATCGTCAACGCCAGGAACAAGGACCGCAGGCTGACACGAATCATAACCTATATCCACCAGCGCTATAGGGAAAAAATAACACTTTCGGAACTTGCAGAAAAAGAAGGCTTGTCGATAACATATCTGTCCCATTTTTTTAAAGACGCTATGAAAATGTCCTTTCAGGAATATGTGAATTCTTTACGATTTGAGCACGCAGTACTTCTGTTGAAAAAAACAGATATGAATATTACAGATATTTGTCTGGAAAGTGGATTCTCTGACAGTAAATATTTGAATAAGCGGTTTCAGCAGGCATATAACATGACGCTGAAAGAATTCAGAAAAAAGACATCTCTTATGGCGCCGATTGAAGAATACAGCCAGGACGGAAAAATGGAACAATACATTTATACTCCACAGCAGGGGCTGCAAATCATGAGGAAGCATCACTATTTTGATTGTGATCACCCGAAAGTATAGTACACATAAAAAAATAACCGGTTATTTATATTTAACAACTCAGGTTTTATAAAATATCACGAACCATGCAGGGGACGCCGCTCCCACATGGTTCGTGATATTTTTCTTCTTCATTTCCGGATATGTACTCGGCCATAGCAACGCATGCGTCGTTTAAAAATGATAGACACTTACTGCTTGTTCCATATCTACGCAGGTGATACTGAAAATATGCCGCAGAATCTATATCCACGGCATATTTACATTCTTTATACGACTGCCTCAATCAAAATCTTATCCTTTACAAACACTTCGTGTACGCCAACTTGTTTGTTCTTGTTAAAGTTAAAGCTAATCATATATCCCTTATTTTTTTGGTAATCATCCAGATACACTGCTAATTGTTCTTCTCCCCGGCGGTTGTATTCCTCTCCATGCCAGATTTTCATCTCTACAATAGACTGCTCCCCACGGTAATCAACTATCACATCTGTACGCCGCATCCCTCTTGTCCTGGATTCAATATAATAGTTCCCTACTCCATTGATGATCGGTCTGAGATAAAGCAGAAAATACTTTCTTCCCTCCTCTTCCAAAAAAGTTTCATCACTGTCAGCGTATAGTTCTGTAAAATGCGCTACGAACTTTTCCAGTATGAGCCGCATGTTCAGATGACCGCCGATGATAAACTGGTTCTTATCCTTTAGGGATGCTTTATAAATATCTTTATCATGCATTTCATTTGCAGATAAGTAATAATTATAGAGTAACGTATCAAATATCCTGTTCGCCGGCTCTACCATGCCATCTCTGTTTTTCACAAACCCAAACATAGACGCAATCTCAATCGCCGGGTTCAAGGCATTATAAGCAATTCCCCTTCCAGAGAACAGTAACGCGTATAGCATTTCATCCATTTCCGGGTAATCTGACAGCTTATTAATCAATGATTCAAATAGTGTATTTTTCTCCTGCAGCAATAGCCTTTCAGCTTCCAGAAATCCAGATTTTGTCCAAGCAGACTGCTTGTCTGGGCAGACCTCGCTGTTAGCAATCCTTTCGTCGATAATCTTGCAAAGACGGGAAACCAGATAAGGATAGCCTGATGTATAATCAAAAATCATTTTAGCCATCCCCATTATATCCATGCCAGTATGCCAATCGTCTTCATATTCTTGCAACATCCCTGCAATCTCGTCGGTCGAAAGACTCATGTCTACATTAAAATCAGCAGCAATATTCCAAGGGCTGTTATACTGCCTTTCACTTTCACTGCGCATTTTTAGCTTTAAGTTTTTAATATCATGTACCCCGGCTAAAATCACTGAATGAAAAGTAGGTCTGTCGGTCCTTTTCAGGTACTTATTCCTTAACATTCCTAGAAAATCTAAAAAAATAGGCTTTCCGCTCGCATAGTCTACCTCGTCAATAATCAAAACCATTGGGTGAACACTCTCCTTGCAAATCTGTGAAATCACATTTGAAAATTCTCTTAAGGAAAGTTGTTTATCTCCGTTTGCATACTCTGCCAGCATCTGATAGATTTCTTGCGGAACTCCCTTGGTTTCTCCATAATCAATCGTCTCACATAAAAGACCGCTAAATTCCTTGCAGAAATTAGAGTCCTCTTTATAGGCAAAATCCCCCATTCCCTCGAAACTTAAGGAAAACACTATATACTCTTCTGAAAGCATCTGCACCAGCTGCCGGATCGTCGTCGTTTTTCCATACTGTCTTGCTCTGTTGATGGTAAAATACTTGCCCGCATCCACAAGCATTTTGATCTCATTCAGCTGCCTGTTGACATTGACCATATAATGCAATTCTGGCAGGCAGACACCTTCTGTATTAAAACATTTCACCATCATACACACCTCCATCCTTTCATCGAATTATACCAAACCTTTGTCCATTTATACTTAACAGAAAACTCTATATATTCCCCGTCTCCCTGAATTTCTTCTTTTATTATACGTTATCCCATGTTAATGCACAATCTTTAGTTCACTCCATTCTTCGCTATAAATGTTTTCTTCCCGAAATTAACATTTTCATGTTTCCATGTTACAATTCAGGTCATACCATGTCCATGTGTAAGGTATCTGTACAGGTTTCAGAGCATAAAATCATATGCATGTGGACAGAGAGACAGAACGTAGCCAACAGGCTACGTCCTGAACCTAGAAACAACTTTTTTCAGATAATCCAGAAATCCCGCTTTTTTCACATTCTGAGATACAATAACATCTACTTTCCCGATCTCTTTCCCGTCCAGTTCATAAACCAGACTTCCTGCCTTATCCCCCTTCTTCACCGGAGCATCCAGGCTTTTCTTTATTTTCAGCTTTTTTGTAATCCCTGCCATGTTTGCTCCGCTGGTGTCAAGATAACTAAAACTGCCCGCATACTCACAGGGTACCGTCTCTTTTACACCGCCCTTTACCTTTATATCTTTCAGCTTTTCCTGTTTCTCATCCTTATAAACCTGGCATTTTCCGAATCCATAGTTCAGCAGCGTGGTCGCATCCTTAAACCTGGCCTTGGAATCCTCTGCCGCCATGATGACCGCGATCATTTCAATATCGTTCTTCTTTGCAGTTGCTGATACGCAGAATTTGGCAAGACCCGTAGATCCCGTCTTAAGACCAGTCGCATATTCATACTGTCTTACCAGCTTGTTTGTGTTGGTAAGCCCGAATTCTGTGGTTCCTTTTTTCGTTGTGTGCGTGATATTCTCCATCCAAATCATGCAGTAATCATGAATCTGCGGGTATTTTGTGATCATCTCCCTGGACATCAGGGCGATATCTCTTGCCGTTGTCACGTGCCCATCCACATCCAGGCCGTTGCAGTTGACAAAATGGGTGTTCTCCATTCCCAGCCCCTTTGCCCGCTCATTCATCTGTTTAACAAATTCTTCTTCATTTCCGGATATGTACTCGGCCATAGCAACGCACGCATCATTCGCGCTGGCCACGGAAATACATTTCAGCATCGTATCTACTGTCTGTGTTTCCCCGGGCTCCAGGAATACCTGCGAACCGCCCATGGATGCTGCAAACTCAGAGGTTGTCACCTGATCTTCCAGCTTGATTTTTCCATCGGCCAAAGCATCGAAAATCAAAAGCATGGTCATAATCTTTGTTACACTTGCAGGAGGACGGGCTGTGTCCGCATCCTTCTCAAAGATGACCTCTCCGGTGGACGCCTCCATAAGAATTGCAGACGGCGCGCTTACCTCCGGACCGGCAGTCTGTGTGTCAGCCGCCTCCCCCTCTGTACCGCCTGTATCTTCCGAAACGGTTTCCCGGCTTTCTTCCGCCGCCGTATCGCTGTTCTCCGTGTTTTCTGTGCCCTGCTGCGTGTCCTCCTGCACTTCTTCTGTATTTTCCTGTAATTCTGCAGTGTCTTCATAGACAATATACTCTTTTGCCGGCATTGCATATGCATTCTGTACACAAAGTAGTGCGCTTAATAATACCGCCAGTGCTGCTTTCATATAAAACTCCCTCTGCTATATCGTCTATTACCAATATAGTAGAGGGAGGGTAAGTTTAGAACAACTAAACCGCAGAATAAGCTGTTTCTTCTGCATTTCTAGACGTAAACGGCATACTTCACGACACCGTTTCTTTTATTCTCAAAAATATCATATGCCTTTATTATATAATCCAGCGTGGTCCTGTGGGTGATCATACATTCTGTGTCCAGCCTGCCATTCTCAATCAGGCGCAGGATATCCTCGCAATTCGCGGCATCCACTCCACCTGTTTTAAAGGTAAGGTTCTTTCCGTACATCTTTGGCAGCGGAAGTACCTGATCCTCTTCGTACATTGCAACAATTCCTACAACCGCATTTGGTCTTGCAATCATCCATGCCATCTCAAAGGTCTCCCTGCTTCCTGCCACCTCGAGGACGGAATCCGCTCCCCGCCCGTCTGTCAGTTCTTTTATGGCCTTTATCACATCATCTCTCAGTGGATTTAAGGTGACATCGGCGATCTTATGCTGTCTTAGCAGGTCCAGCCTTAGATCATCCGTATCAATCCCTATAATCTTAGAAGGATTATACAGTCCGACACACTTCATAACCGCAATCCCTGCAGGACCTGCCCCGATCACTGCAACGGTATCGGAAAGCTTGATATCCCCCATCTTAGCCGCCCAGTAACCTGTTGAGAGCAGATCACCTGTAAATAGTGCGGCTTCGTCTGAAACGGTATCCGGGATCCTTGTAAGACCGTTATCGGCAAAAGGAATCCTGACATATTCCGCCTGCCCTCCGTCGATTCGGCAGCCCAGGGCCCATCCCCCATATTTATCCGTACAATTATTGACATATCCGTGGCGGCAGAAATAGCATTTTCCGCAGAACGTTTCTACATTAACGGCAACACGGTCCCCCGGGCGTATTTTTTTAACCGCTCTTCCTATTCGGATCACTTCTCCCACAAATTCATGGCCCAGTACGATGTTCTCCTTTGCCCGCGGAACAGCCCCATGCTTGATATGTATGTCGCTGGAACAGATGGTTGTCACCGTCACCTTTACAATTGCGTCTGTGTCCTTTTGAATCTCAGGCAAAGGACGTTCTTCCAGACTTATAATTCCGTTTCCCTTATAAACAACTGCTTTCATAGCCAAACCTCCGTTTCAAACTTTCCTTACAGCATCAGGAAAAAAGTTTCCAGACCAAATCTTTCCTCATCATCCAACAGTTCTTCCAGTTTTTTCTTATTAAAATCCGAATGCTCAATCTCCCGGGCATAACGGCGGGCCGATTCTTCCACATCCGCAAGGCTGTCTCTTCCCTGCTTCCTGACCCAGGCTGATCTGGACATCTCACGGATCATCAGCGTGCCGAACAAGGAAAACTTCATCTTTACATAAGCATTCCCGTCATATACAGCCCCGCAAAAATACGTGAATACAAAATAAATCATCAGCTGTTCCCACACCGTATCATATTCCCCCGCTTTGCCGGATATTTCAAGAATGCCTTCCTCCTTGTACCCCGGTTCAATATGGCTTCGTTCTTCGTATCCGTGCGCCTGGGCTAACACAATTTCTTTGCTTTGATGCAAAAAAGCTCTCCAGTCATCCCGAAGCACTTCCAGACCATCGAATACCAAAAATGCCTCCCTGTACACGCAGGCACGCCTCTCTCCTTTCTTTTGGCCGGCTTCCTCTGTTTTTTTATGAAACCACTCTGCCGCGCCAGGCTTTTCATACCGTTGGAGCAGACTATCTATTTCAAACAATGCCTCTTTATCTATCCGCTGCTGCAAATCATGGGCCAGTGCAAGTACCATGGCCATCCGTACCTCCATATGAATACTGCGTCTCTGCAGAATCCGAAATATAACCTCTCTGGCATCCATCAACTTAGTAAACAGCAGAAAATCAAAATCCTGATACTCCTCTCCTCTGATCCCCCTTTTTTCCTGATGAATAAAATGCACAGGCTCCTGACAATTCAAAATCAAATGTGCGGCGGCCGGGCAGGACAGGGACAGGGAAATCTCCCGAAGTCCCTCGAATTCCTCCACATGCCTCGGATACAACCTGCATGTCCTGCAGAACATCCCGCTTCCTCCTTCCAGAAAAAGATCACACAGATTTTCCTCATTCAAAAATGCGCAGCGCCCCTTATACTGACGGAAGCTCTCGTTTTTCCAGTCGATCTCATTGTGAAGGCGGTTTCCAAGGATTCCTTTTTTCCTCCTGTACTTTTTTAATGACTTTTGATCAATTGCAATCTGCCAGCCTGCGCAGCAAGTATCCGGACATTGATCTGCAGTACAATGAAACTCCCTATAATAATGTGGCGCCGTATACTGCATGCTTTCCTCTCCTTCTCTTAAAACGGAAGCCGGATCTGCGGATTCTTCCATGACTTCACCGCCCGTTTTTTAACAATATCATCCGCTCCTATGCTGCCGCAAAGCAGCGGCGAACTGACAGCAAACCTCTCCCTGCAGGACTTAAGAACAGTCCCGCTGTAATTGGCATAACAATACCTGCACCCATTCATGCATGTATTGTAAGCCCCAATGTCGATGCTCTCCATACAGCCGCATCCCGGCCTCTGGCCCTTGTCCCGTACGGCGTTAAGTTCACATCCGGCAAGTTCCTCTATGAGGCTCTTATCAATGCATGCCCCATGTTCTATGCCCGTCCTGCCAAATTCCATCTCTTCCGCGCATGCCGCCATGCGCATTCCATACCGGCCCGCCGTTTCTGCAAGCTGTCCTGCTAACCGTTCCAGTTCTCCCGCCTCTGTTTTTTTCAGCTTCAAAATATCCGCATTTTGCCTGGTGTTTTTATAGGTGTCAATAAAACTCACAACAACCTTCTCCGTACACCCCTGCAGATTCCCAGCGATTTTTTCAAAAGCCTCCAGGTGGAAACGGGCTGTATAATAAGGATTCAGCAAAATCGGATCATACCGCCATATCATCCGTTTCCTGCCAATCCGCCCAGCCAGTTTCTGAAACACCTCTATCAAAGCCGCCTTATCAGGAAGTCCCGGCTCAATATCTTTTCCGTATCCTGTCAAAGTAAACTGGAAATAATATAAATATTCATCCAATCTGCTCAATTCTGCAATCAAAGGTTCGGGATTTTTCGTCCAGAATACAATACAGTCAGTCACCTCCGGCGTGATCGCAATCTCGTTGATCTGATGCGGCCGGAATGGATTACGCACGCAGACAGTGCCTTCTTCCACGCGTTTATAAAACCAATCCGGATAACAGCACGGAATATCGGTTCTCCGGCTGACACTCAATATCATAAAAATCCCTCATTCCCATATTTTCTTTTAATAGTATACCATTATCCTGCTCAGATTTACAGGTATGAAGTCAAAAAACTAACACATACTAAATTTAAATTCCCTCATGAAAGGAGGTTTGTTAATGATAAATAATGAAGAACTGCCGATCGGTTTTACCATGGCACTGGCACAGCACTCCGATGCCCTGAATCACTTTTCCCATCTATCAGATGCTGAACAAAAGCAGGTGATTGATGAAGCAAGACAGAAACACAGCCGGGAAGAAATGCGGAACTACGTAGAAAATATGTTCCAGTAATCGGGATATAGCGACGAGCTTTAGCCTCGGCGCGGATGGGGACGCTCCATGATGGGATAGCCGAAAGCCGCCCTGGGAATATACCTGCCCTTTCAAAAATGCGGCCGCGGGCCTAAGTAATTCCAGGTGGGAACCAGCCATGAAAATGGGGTACAGCTGACACATCACGGGAAATCCGATGATTTCCCGCGCTGGGTCAGCTGATTCTTTGATTCGGTGATCAAAGAATCCCCCATTTTCACAGCTGTTTCCCACCAGGAATTTCTATGGCCCGCTCTGAGCGTTTTTGAAAGGGCAGGTATATTCCCAGGGTGGCTTTCGGCTATCCCATCATGGAGCTGGTGCATCCAACCGGCAGGAAAAGCCCCGTCTCTAATGTAGGGCCTCGAACGGGGCCAGCGTATGGGATGGAATTGGTGCTTCGTTTATATCAACGTAAGTTTTTGAGCGCTTTTTACCCGTGAGTATATAGGTCGAAGCTTTAAAATCCACTCAATAAAATGCATGATACACATAGCCAATTCCATCCGCCGCCCCCGTCTCGGGCTCCCAACCTGGGAACGAGTTCTTTACTCCCGGTCGGATGAACCAGCCAAGCGGACTGTAAGCGGCAAGCCCTCCGGCCTGTATGGTCGGTTTAAAACGCCTTATAGCGGACGAATAGAAGCTCTTAGAGAGCCAGAGGCACTCGGAAGGGATGAAAATTGATTCTCCAAAATCAATTTTCAATCCGGCCTGTGCTGAAAAAATATCAATTTTTTCAGCGCATGCCGGATGTGCCCTTCCGGGTGCCTCTGGGTCTCTTAGAGATTCTTCGTTAAGCGGTCAGGATTTTAAACCGACCCTACAGGCCGGAGGGCTTGCCGCTTACAGTCTGCTTGGCGTCCCCCCATCCGCGCCGAGACTGAAGCTCGTCGCTGAATCCCGATCTTGATTTTTTTGTGATCCTATCGTAATATTAATTGTGGGAGAATAAATAATGAAACAGGAATAAGGAGGAAACGATGGAAACCCGTACATACTATGACATTCTCGGAGTATCCAGAGAGGCAACCCTTGAAGAAATTACCAGCGCGAAAAATGCATTGGCAAAAGTATACCATCCGGATGCCAATATGCATAATGACATAGACACCACAGGCTACATGCAGGAGATACTGGAAGCATACCGGACACTCGCCAACCCGGACAGGCGCAGTAAGTACAATCGAAAACTGGTTGGAAAGCCCAACAGGGTATTCCGCACATATACGGTGGGAAAGCCCGAGGAAGAGAGCGCGGATTCTTCCGCATCCTTTGTAACATACTGGAATGCGGCCTGCCGCCTGAATGAGATCGTCTCACAGAGCGGGAGTCTGATGGAACTTCACTCAAAAAAAGAAGCACTGCCTCTTAAAATTTTCAAAAGATTAGGTAAAAAAGATAAATACGAGATAGAACTTACCGAGCAGCTTAGTTCTCTGTCCATGCAGGCCATCCAATACATCTCCATCCTGAGATCGGCAGAGATCCCCATGAGCTACTGGCAGAGCGATGCCATGAACTGGGTCCTGGTTCGCTGGGGCCAAAAACAGCACATGGATTACCACATCCTGTTCGACAAATACGACGCTTACGTAGAACAAAATAGAACAAGCACAGAAAAACTAAAACTCCGTTCCCAATACAAACAGTTTCAAAACACCCTCAAAAAACTCTTAAGCTACGCAGTTGCTTAATCAAAAAGTTTTAAAGGAAAACATACGCCTCTCCCGTCAGTGCCGCCAAAGGGATGGGGTTTTGTCCCGCCTTGATGAGCCCAGCCGCCGAAACCGGACATAGGGAGGTTTGGAGGCGTCCCCCACAAGCCGATCCCCCCTCACTCCTCCACGACTCTCCCCCGCAGGCGCAGGTAGTATATTCTGAGTTTTCCCAACAAGGATGTGAGGTACCGCAGCACGGGTTCTGTAGCTATTGAGAATACAATAAACAGCATAACGCATTTTGTGGACATACCGGTTATAGCAAACAGGTTGTTCAGGAAGATACTGCAGAACAGAAGTCCTATTATGCTGCCCGCTACTACGATTGTACGCATGATGTTCATCGGCGCGCTGATCTTATAAAGAATCATAAACCCGACGATCGCCAGCAGCATCGTTGCGGCTGTGGATATGTCTTTTGAATTCACGCCAAATGTCTGCCCGAATACGACCAGCGCCCCCACTGCAAGTACATCTGTCAGCGCAGCGGGCAGGGCTTTCAGGAATACATTTGTCAGGAAATGCCCCTTGATGATGTTCTTGTTCGGCTCCAGCGCCAGGAAGAACGCAGGCACTCCGATTGTAAACATGCTGATCAGAGATATCTGCGACGGTTCCAGCGGATATGTGATCATAAATACAACAGAGAACAAAGACAGCAGGAAGGAAAATATATTCTTTACCAGAAACAGACTGGCTGACCGCTGGATATTGTTTACGACCCTCCGGCCCTCCAGAACGACCTGGGGCATACAGGAGAAATCTGATTCCAGCAATACAAGCTGTGATGCCTGGGCTGCGGCTTCGCTTCCGGAAGCCATCGCTATACTGCAGTCTGCATCCTTGAGTGCAAGCACATCATTGACACCGTCCCCCGTCATCGCAACCGTTTTCCCGGCCTCTTTCAGAATCTGGACGAACTGCCGTTTTTGATTCGGTGTTACCCTGCCGAATACGGTATTCCCAAGCACTGCCTTACGGACATCCTCATCCGATGTAAGAGCGGAAGCATCTACATAGTTCTCCGCATTGGCAATGCCGGCCTTTTTGGCCACCTCCGATACCGTCACGGGGTTGTCTCCCGAAATAACCTTAACCTCAACGCCCTGCTCTGCAAAATAGGTAAATGTCTCTTTTGCCTCTTTGCGAATCGGATTTGCCAGGAGAATATATCCTAATGGGGTAATTCCCTGTTCCAAAGCCTTCCCGTCAATCTCACCGTCATAAAGGCCAAATACCAGGACTCTGGCGCCTTGTGAAGCATATCCGGTAATTTCTTCCTCATAGGTTTCATACTTGTCCTTCAATACGAATTCGGGCGCTCCCAGCACGTAAACCTCATCCTCAAAAGTGACGCTGCTATATTTTGTGGCAGAAGAAAACCCGGTTTTGCTCAGCGGCTTTTTACCCGATGCGTTCTGAAAATATTCTTTCATGGCCGCCATTGTAATATTGTCCTGATCCATCGCCGCCGCAAAGTCTCCGATCAGCATGCTCAACGGCTGCATCTCTTTCTCATCGTAACCGTCCGCAGGAATCACTTCCTGCACCTTCATCGTATTTTCCGTAATCGTTCCTGTCTTATCTACACAGAGCACATTTACCCGGGCCAGTGTCTCGATACATTTCATATCATGAAGCAGTACTTTTTTCTGGGCAAGCCGCACCGAGCTGACCGCCAGCGCCACGCTCGCCAGCAGATAGAGCCCCTCCGGGATCATGCCGATAATTGCAGCAACCATGGAAGTGATACTGGACTGAAAGCCTTCATTCTGAAAGAAAAATGCCTGGACAAACAGTACAATTCCAATCGGTATGATCGCAATACCCACGCATTTTACCAGTTTATCCAGAGAGCGGATCATCTCTGACTGCTCTCCTTCCTGCATTTCCTTCGCTTCCATTGTCAGTTTTGAAATATAGGAATCCATGCCGACCTTTTCCAGCCTTGCATGGCACTGTCCGGACACAACGAAGCTTCCTGACATCAGCTCGTCGCCTTTCTTCTTCACGATCTCATCGGATTCTCCGGTCAGCAGCGATTCGTTCACCTGTACCTCCCCGGCACAGACTTCCGCATCTGCACATATTTGGCTGCCCGCCTTGAAGATAACGATATCATCAAGCACCAGCTCTTCCGCGTCAATCACAGACTTCTGTCCATCCCGCACAACAGTTGCGTGGGGCGCATTCAGCATCGTCAGGTCATCCAGCACCTTCTTTGCCCGCACCTCCTGTACAATACCAATCAAGGTATTCAGTATAATGACCGGAAGAAATGTGAGATCACGGAAAGACCCAGCTATACATAAAAGAATAGCAAGAATTACAAATATCAGGTTAAAGTACGTAAATACATTGCTGTGGATGATTTCCTTCGTTGTCTTGGCCGGCGGATCCACCGCCGTGTTCGTCCAGCCATGCAGACGGTGTTCCTGCACCTGCTGGTTCGTCAGCCCCTGACGGTACTCGGGGCGGTACCTGGTTGTCGGAATCCTCCTGTCTTTTTTCTCCTCAATCACCTGTTGTCTGCTTTTTTTCTGCATGTATCTTATTCCACCTCATTCTCAGATTCTATATCTTCGGTATTTTCCAGTTTTAGTCATTTCCATTCTATCACACTGAAAATGAATTTCCAGAGGCTTCATTAAATCTTTATAATTTCTTTCGTTAAAAACCGAATGTCCCACAAAATATAGTTCTATGCCGTTACTGTGTACGCCCGTATGATGCGAACAGTAACAACCTGTACCTGCAAAATGCCGAAATCCTTTCAAATTCCTTGTTTTCTGTATCCGTTTCTATTATAATAGTACAAGTATTTCAAGAAAAGGATAAGAGTTGATATAAAATTATGAGAATAAGAAGCATACTCGCAATTAAATGTGCTAAATGCACCAGCTATCTGATTAAAAAACTGAATAGAGGAAGCGGCGTTACCCTGCCGGGCTATGTTGCACGGATCATTGATCCCCGCATCTTATCCGCCATGGCGGAAATGGTGAGAGAAAAAACGATTGTAACCATGGGAACGAACGGCAAAACAACGACAAACAGTATTCTGTATCATGCATTAAAAGCAGAAGGGAAAAAAGTGATTATTAACCGTACCGGAGCCAATATGCTCAACGGAATTATTTCTGCCTTTGTGCTTGCAACTGACAAACAATGCAGGCTGGATGCAGATTATGCCTGTATTGAAGTGGATGAGATCGCGTCCGTCCGCGTGCTCCCCCAATTGAAACCAGACTGTGCCCTTCTTACAAACATTTCCAGGGACCAGCTGGATCGATTCGGTGAAGTTGACATCACTTTCCATAAGTTAAAGACAGCCGTCACCAGCGTACCGGACACAAAACTGATCATCAACTGTGATGATGTCCTGTCCTATACCCTTGCCGCTGAAAGTGAGAATCCGTTTATCACTTACGGCATCAGTGAGCAGATATTTGACGATATTTCCCGTTCCGAGATCCGGGAGAGCATCTTCTGCCGTTCCTGCGGCAAGAAGCTGGAATATGACTTCTTCCATTATGGACAGCTGGGTATCTACCACTGCCCCAGCTGCGGCTTAGAACGTCCGGAGCCCGATTTCACGGCCTCTGAAATCGAACTGCACGATGAGCTTTATACATTTCATATGGACGGAATGGACATCCGTTCAACCGCACGCACACCATACAACATTTACAATACACTGTCCGCGTACGCGGCGCTCAATGCACTTGAGGCAGACAGGACCCATTTCCAGGAAATGATCGAAACCTTTGACTACGGGAATAACCGCGAAAGTATTTTCTCGATCAACGGCGCCAGGGTTCAACTCCATCTTGCAAAGAACCCCATTGGTTTTCAGCAGAAGATTTCTCTTGTATTAAAGGATAAAAAGCCGAAAGACATTATCATTCAGATCAACGACACCTATCAGGACGGAGAAGATATCTCCTGGCTCTGGGATGTAGACTTTCAATATCTGGCCGACGCACAGGCCGCCACTATTACTACCACCGGCACACGCCGCCATGATATGGGGCTCCGGTTAAAATATGAGGACATTCCCTGTGATTCCACCACAAATCTGCGTGCAACGGTTCAGGAACGCACGGAAAACGGAACCGGCAATCTTTATGTCATCGTAAATTATTCCGGCCTTTACAGTACAAACCATATGCTGACTGAATTAGAAAAAGCCGGGAAAGGAGGCGCCACAGCATGAAACTGACAATCGGACATTTATACCCTGATCTTTTGAATCTGTACGGTGACCGCGGCAATATCCAATGTTTCCGTAAGCGGCTGGAATGGCGCGGAATAGAAGCCGAGGTGATCCCCTTTCTATCCGGGGACGCCATTGATTTTTCAAAACTGGACATTATCCTGCTCGGAGGCGGTTCAGACCGTGAACAGGAACTGGTCTGCGGCCAGCTTCAGAATATTAAGCAGGATTTTAAGGACTACGTAGAGAACGATGGTGTAGTACTTGCAGTCTGCGGAGGTTATCAGCTGTTAGGTAAATATTACAAAACAGATAAAAAAAACATAGAGGGCCTGTCCATCCTGGACATCACAACAGAGTGGGAACCTGAACGGCTAATCCGCAACATCGTCCTGAACAGCCCCCTCTTCGATACCCCTGTTGTAGGATTTGAAAACCATGGCGGGCGTACTCACATAGGAAACCACACCCCCTTCGGCAAAGTCTTCTATGGTCTGGGCAACACCGGCAAATCCGGTTACGAAGGAGTCGTTTACAAAAACGTAATAGGAACTTACCTTCACGGCCCCCTTCTCCCCAAGAACCCTCACGTCTGCGATTATCTGCTTGCAAAGGCGCTGAAACGAAAATACGGGGAAGATATTCCACTGGACCCGCTGACGGACAAGCTGGAACATCTGGCAAACAGTTACATCACAGACCGTTACAGCGATAAAAAATATATCCTCAAAGAAACCATAAAAAGACACACCTAATCAAAGAAAACCGGGGCTGCCCTGTCTCATCACGAGAAGCCATAAATGCTTCCCACGATGTGTCCAGGCTGCCCCGGTTTTCTTTTGTTTTGCTTTCCTTTAGCTTACTCCCGTAACCCGCTCACGCCCATACTTATTTCCGGCTGCAGCGGCGTACTTTCTCATCGTACCTTCCGTTTCCGCACCGCCTCCTTGACAGCTTTTATCAACTGAATTACCGGCAGGTTAACTGCCGCCAGCCCGTATACGGTAAAGAGCTGTCCCAGGGTCAATGACTGTACTTTAAACACGTTTTGAAGGCCAGGTATAACCATAACGCCAGTAATTAATACTAGTCCCAGCAAAAAGGCCCCAATCAGGTAGATGTTATTGAATACCCTTTTTGTAAATACGACCGGCCGGTCTGCCTTACAGTTAAAGCCGTGTACAAGTCTCGCAGTGCACAGTGTGCCAAAAGCCATCGTGCTTGCCAGTACGGAGTTGCCCGTGCGGTATCCGATCAGAAAAGCAATCATTGTTGTAATCCCTATGCACAGGCCTTCTGTTCCGATCTTAGTCAGGAAATCCCTGGTTAATATGGACTCATTCATGGGCCTTGGCTTCTCATCCATCACATCTTTTGAATGCGGTTCCAGCCCCAGCGCAATTGCCGGCAGACTGTCTGTCAGCAGATTGATGAACAGCAGGTGCACTGGTGCAAAAGGAACCGGCAGTCCGGCAATGGATGCGTACAGCACCGCCAGAATAGCTCCGAAGTTCCCTGATAGCAGGAATTGAATGGAACTCTTAATATTCCGGTAGACATTCCTGCCATTCTCAACCGCCTTAACAATCGTTGCAAAATTATCGTCTGTCAGAACCATGGAGGCTGCATCCTTTGATACTTCACTGCCCGTGATTCCCATGGCAACACCGATATCCGCCTGCTTCAGGGCTGGCGCATCATTAACGCCGTCGCCTGTCATGGATACGATATTCCCCTTTTCCTGCCACGCCCTGACAATTCTGATCTTATGTTCAGGAGATACGCGTGCATAAACAGAAATACCTTCCACAAAATCTTTCAATTCTTCGTCAGACATACTGTCTATCTCTGCGCCTTCACATGCCTCTGATTCATTTTCCAAAATACCGATCCTCTTGGCAATGGCTGCCGCTGTCACCTTGTGATCTCCCGTAATCATGATCGGACGAATCCCGGCTCCCCTGCATTCGGCTACCGCCGCCTTTGATTCCTCACGCGGAGGGTCCATCATGGCAATCAGTCCTACAAACGTCAGATTGTCTTCATCTTCCAGAGTCAATTCCTGGTTCTCCCCGATTTCTTTATATGCAAATGCAAGTACACGCAGGCCGCCCCTGGAGAATTCCTGATTCTGGGCTTCAATTTTTCTGCGGTCTTCCTGTTCAAATTTTCTGACTTCATCCTGGATCTGAATCGACTCCATCCGATTGAGCAGTACATCCACAGCGCCCTTAACAATCATAACATGCTTCCCGTCTATCGTATGTTTTGTTGCCATAAGCTTTCTGTCACTGTCAAAAGGATTTTCGCTTTCACGGGGATACTTTTCCCTCACATCCTGTGCGTATACGCCCAGACGGCTTCCCAGATTAATCAGGGCTGTTTCCGTTGGGTCCCCTATCTCGACACCGTCTACATTTGTAGAATCATTGCAGAGTATACTGCACAGCAGCAGCTTACTGTGTGCCGGACGATTAATATCGATCTCACTTGCAGGTACCCGCGTTTCGTTCACATAGTAATCTTCCACAGTCATTTTATTCTGTGTCAGTGTTCCTGTCTTATCGGAACAGATAATTGACACGCTGCCCAGTCCTTCCACCGCCTGAAGCTTTCGGATGATCGCATGCTCTTTTGCCATCTTCTGTGTACCGAAAGAAAGCACAATTGTAACGATAGAGCTCAGCGCCTCCGGTATCGCAGCAACTGCCAGCGCCACAGCGAAGAGGAAGGCATCACCGATATTGCCGCCCCGCAGGACGTTAATACCAAATAGGATTGCGCAGAATATCAGGATAATAATGGACAGTTTCTGTCCGAACTGATCCAGATTTATCTGAAGAGGGGTACGTTTTTCAGAAGTCGTCTTGAGCAGGCTCGCAATCTTTCCGACCTCGGTTTCCATACCGATCCCGGTTACAAGAAATGAACCGCGGCCGTATGTCACGAAGCTGCCCGAGTACACCATATTAATTCTGTCGCCCAGAGGAACCTCCCCCTCAATCGCGGCAGTATTTTTATCCACTCCAAGGCTTTCTCCCGTCAGAGCGCTCTCATCTACTTTTAAACTCGCGCTCTCCAGAAGCCGACCGTCAGCAGGAATATAATCACCTGCATCCAACATGACAATATCCCCTACCGTTACTTCTGTAGAGGGAATCGGCACGATATTGCCGCCGCGCAGTACCTTTGCCTCCGGTCCCGAAAGCTTTTTCAGACTGTTGAGAGACTGTTCCGCTTTTACAGTCTGTACTGTTCCCAGAATCGCATTAATGGTAATAACGATCAAAATAACTACCGCGCTCTCGGCGTCTCCCAGAAAGCCTGAGACAATTGCTGCCACGATCAGTATGATAACAAGGAAATCCTTAAACTGTTCCAGAAATATCTGTACTGTCGTCTTTTTCTTACCTTCTACCAGCTCATTTGGGCCGTACTTTTCCTGATGCTTTTTCACTTCTTCTGCAGTCAGCGGCTCCATGGTTCCATTGATCCTCTGTTTCGTTTCCTCTGCAGAAATCTGGTAAAATTCTTTCATGTATGATCCTCCATTTCTTTATACAATATGGAGCCTTTTCCATTCAATGGGACAAAAAAAGAGACTCCTATTGCATATTATGTAATGCAATAAAAGTCTCACCATTTAATCACGATACGGATGGAAGGCCATCGTCCTGACGACATCGCGAACGCTCCAAAGAGCGCTAGTTACTCCCTTCTATTAGTGATTATCATAATACAGCAAGCCCGGGTATGTCAAGGGAAAATTCCAATTCGCATTTGAATTCACATTTGAATTTACATTTGAATTCACATTCCCAGATGTTCTACGATTTCCTTTGCGCGGGGCGTGTTTGCAACTCCGCCCTTACCGGTCTCCCGCAAAGAAACATGCATAGACTCTCCCACTTCCCTCATAGCGTCAATCACCTGATCCGGCGGTATCCTGCTTGTAATGCCGGCCAGCGCCATGTCTGCTGAAGAAAGTGCATTGACAGCTCCGATCACATTCCGCTTGACACAGGGAACCTCCACGAGTCCTGCTACTGGATCACAAACCAGCCCCAGCAGGTTTTTCAGGGCCATCCCTGCCGCATGCATAATCTGGCTGTTATCCCCGCCTTTCAGGTAAACGAGGGCGCCGGCCGCCATAGAAGAAGCCGTCCCCACCTCTGCCTGGCATCCCCCGGCAGCACCGGCGATAAAGGCGCGGGATGCGATAACCTGTCCAATTCCCGCCGTCACATACAGGCTGTGCACAATCTTCTCTCTGTCCGCCTTTCCAGCCCGGTACAAAGGCACAAGCACGGCCGGTATCACGCCGCAGGCCCCTGCCGTAGGAGCCGCTACAATGCGCTTCATACAGGCATTGGATTCTCCCATCTGCAGTGCCTGCACGATCACTCTGGACACAAAGTCCCCGCACAGAGTATCGCCCTCTTTCCGGTATTTTTCCATCTGTCCGCCCATCATGCCGACCAGCCCGCTGCTGGAAACCAGTTTTTCATCATAGGAGTCGCTGGAACGCAGCATGGCGTCCCACATCGCCTCCATCGTCTGGAAAGATTCTTCTTCGCTGACGGTCCGCTCATTCATATCATCCAGGAGCACAGCCCGCCAGAAAGGAATCTCCCTCTCGCAGCAGACCTGCCTGATTTCTTCCAAAGACTGATAAGCCATCTATGCATCCTCCCTGTCAATATATGTCACTTTCATAATACCATCCTGTTGTTCAAACCATCTGATAGAAGCCTCGGGCACGCACTGGTCGATCTCAATTACCATCACGGCGTCACCGCCCTTCTTCCCGCGGTAAAGCTGAAGCGTGGCGATATTAATCGAATCCTCCGCCAGCATGGATGCAACAGCCGCCACATGCCCCGGCCTGTCATGATTCTGTACAATCAGGGTCGGACATTCTCCTGTACAGTTTACCATAATTCCGTCCAATTTATTCAGCATAATCCGTCCGCCGCCCAGAGATGAGGCCTGTACCTCTACCGTGTGTCCCTCTTCCCCCCACACTTTCAGCAGCGCTGTATTCGGGTGCGCCTCCCGTATCTGTACATTCTGTATCCGGAATTCCATCCCTTCCTGCTCCGCCACCCTGAAACTATCCGGGATCCGCATATCATCCGGTTTCATCCCCAAAAGCCCTGCAACAACAGCCCGATCCGTTCCATGTCCCTTTCCTGTCGCCGCAAAGGACCCGTGAAGCCCGATCTCCGCTTTTACCGGTCTGCTTCCTAACAGCCTGCGGGTGATATAGCCAATTCGTACCGCACCCGCGGTATGGGAACTGGAAGGACCCACCATAACAGGGCCCAAAATATCAAAAATATTCATACCAAATCCTCCAACTCCAGCCAAAACTATTCGCTAATCATTATAACAGATTCCACCATAAATATCCATAAAATCGGGATTTAGCGACGAGCTTTAGTTTCGGCGCGGATGGGGACGCTCCATAAAGGGATAGCCGAAAACCTCCCGGAGAACATCCATGTCCTTTCAAAAATGCGGCCGCGGGCCTAAGAAATTCTAGGCGGGAAACAGCCCTGAAAATGGAGCACCACTGACACATCACGAGAAATCCCGATGATTTCTCGCGCTGGGTCAGCTGATTTTTGGATTCGGAATCCAAAAATCTCTCCATTTTCAGGGCTGTTTCCCACCAAGAATTTCTAAGG